>JAUWMW010000068.1 GCA_030612965.1 bacterium | reverse complement strand
GAGCGAAGTCGATGGGCGGGTTTCGACAATTGACTCAGAAACTACTCCCCAGGCTGAAAGTGAACCGGTTGGTATCGTAATCGGAAAGCTGCCAGGTGAAGAACAGTTTGAAGTTCAACGGCGGCATCCGTCCCAGTCCGAAACCGAGTTCGCTGTACATCTTCGGCGCTATGCGCACCAGCTCGTCGCCCGGCTGGGCAGTATGTCCATCGAAATCGGTCCAAAAGACACCACCATGCAGGTTAAGTGAAAAAGGAATGTCCCGAACCAGCGGCAGGCCGGTTCGCCGAAACAGCCACCGTCCGAAGTCGTGTATCGCGTACACGAAAGCCGCGCGGCTGCCTTTGAAGTTTGTCTCACCGAGTGTCTTGAAGTTCATGGAACTGCTGAGGAACTCATCCCCAAAGTCGACAGTGAAGTATCTCTGGGGTGGCAGTGATCGGTCCGATCCGCCGACCACCGCACGCATGGTCGTCAGGCCCATACCGAGAGTGCGCTGCCGACGGCGCAGCTCCAGAGAATACTGCACGAAATCGAAATCGTTGTCGATAAAGTCAGGCGATGCGAATCCGATAGTCCCTTCCAGTTGGGTCATCGGTACTGCGGAGAATCGGACTTCCTGGTTTTTTAGTTTGGCCACCGGTCGCGAATCATAGGCAACTCGGACAGAACCGGAGCGCATTGTTCCCTCGAGAATCTGGGGGTTGGCTCGGTGCTGTTTGCTTGAGCGGAAAATACTGTACTCGGTATGGTTAACCTCGGTGTAGTGGCGGTGGTCGTTGTAACCGATTGTGAACCCGATCTGATTGGTAAGTTTTGCGTTGGCGTCCACGTGCACACCGCGCTCTCGATAGTAATCCAGCGGATCGGTCTTATTGAACAGAGCCATGATGGTGGGGTTGTAGTGGCCCGTAATCATATTCGACACCGGTACGATATCATCGGTGTATGCAACACTAATATCGAGCAGCCGCTTCTGCCACAGCCGGTAGCTCAGCCAATAACGATGCTGCCATCGCTTTCGATCAAAGGCATAGCCGGTCTTGTAGCTGAGTCTGCTCCGTGGTATCAGGTTGCCCTCGTATCCGCCATAACCGAGGTAGGCGCCCTCGACGCGGTTGAAGTGGAAGAAGTCATCGTCGAATACAGAGTGCAACAAAAGCCACCCAAAGCCCGACCTGAGCTTCCTGCCCAGGGATCGCGGTGCATTCTTAAGCGAATCGATCCGTTCATAGCCGCGCTGCTCCAACGCGGTCAGCGGAACCATCTGCCCGGCGTTCCAGGCAGCGGAGTCGACATCGTCGGCCTCGAGAGCCACTTCCAGAACGTAGTCGAAGGTGCGGTCATCATGCGCAACCTCGAACGAATAGTTGTGTAGTGCTGCGACATAGTCGACCGAGTAAATGGGAAAACCGGGGATCGGCAAATCGACCTCGAGGACAAACCCTATTTCGACCGGCATCCAGTATTCATTGTCGAATTGGGCGCAGCGCTGATGGTAGTTGAGGCCCGATATGTAAGGTGTTTCAAACCCTTCGCTGAAACTACCGTCGAACCCGACTACCTCGAATGAAGAATCAGCGATGTCAATGATGCCCACGAACAGCGGATCGATTTGGTTCTTAGGCTCCAGTTCAAGTCGGAAGACCAATTGGTCATCGATAAAGACAGTGTCGATGAGGTAGTAGTTGTAGTAGTCAAGAGCATCTGTCGCTGTCGGTGACACGATGCTGTAACGGGCGATGTCAATGCGGTTGGCGTTGAAATTCAGAATCTCGCCTATTGTGACCAGATTGCCTTCGGCGTCCAGATTCGAGGTCTGTTTGCGAGCGGTGATGATCTCCTTGTACTTGTCCGGTTGTTCCCAGAACCCCTGCATCTGCGACTCTGCAATCAGGACGACGCTTTCGGAGTCGGCTTTGGACGTATCAAGAACGAGAAACCTGGTGTACGCGTCGAAGTAATAGCTGCCGAGTCGTGAGAGGATTTCCTTTTTGCGCTTGATCGCCTCAATGATAATCCGCTGGGCTGGATCGAAAGCGCGACTATAGACCTTAGTGCCGGGGATTTCAATCACTGCCGGACGCATGGCTATATCAAGCACGGTATCTGCGTCGGTTACCCACAACTCGCGAAGCTCCGAATAATGCGCCACATGGCTGAATTTCAGCCGGTACGTTCCGGGCTCCAACCTGAGCCGGTATTGGCCCTGGTCATTGGCCAGCATCGAACGACCGGTTCCCATCACCCGGACAGTCGCGCTGGGCAGGGGCTCGCCGCTTTCCTGGTCATGTATCGTCCCGGTGAGTACACCGGCCCGGATAGGCTGGACTATTGTGATTACCATAATCAACAGCAGTAGTCGCACATTAGTCTCCTTATCTTCGTATCTCAACCTGCTTTCACGTTTCCTATGTATACGACTGAGAATGGTGAGTGGCTACGAAAAATCAGTCCATTTCCGAGCAGGTATTTCGTGATCTCAGTTGGTCTGATGGGATTTGCAGTGTGTGAATGGTCTGACGAATCTACTTAATGATAACTAGCTTGCCGATCCGGCTGCCGTACGCCGGCTCAATCATCGAACTACTCGTCCCCTTTGTAGGACACATCCAGGGTGCGGGCGGCGGTGACTTCGTCGAGGCGGCGGACCGGAGTGCTGTGAGGAGCGGTGGTGACAAGCTCAGGGTTCTCCTGAGCCTCGCGCGCGATCTGTTTCATGATCTCTGCGAAATCGTCAAGCGTCTCTTTGCTCTCGGTTTCGGTCGGCTCGATCATCAAAGCCTC
This sequence comes from bacterium, assembly GCA_030612965.1. GTDB lineage: Bacteria > Zixibacteria > MSB-5A5 > GN15 > FEB-12 > JAJRTA01. The sequence continues at coordinate 7,125 of JAUWMW010000068.1, read as the reverse complement.
CGGCACTATTAGCGGGAAGTAGTTGGTCGGCGAATGTACGCCAAAATCAAGAAGGCGCTTGGAAATGTCGAGCGTTCTCACCCCCAGTTTTTTCTGGCGGTTGCCTGATGCTACAAACTCATGCATGCAGGGCCCATCGTAGGGAACTTCATAGTCCTCGCAAATAAGCGTCTTGAGGTAGTTGGCGTTGAGCACGGCGATTTCACTGGCGCGACGGAGTCCGTCACCGCCGAGGTTGCGAATGTAGGCATAGGCGCGCACCATATTCGCAAAGTTGCCATAGAACGAATGCAGCCGGCCGATTGAATCCGGGCGGTCATAGTTGAAAAACAGTTTGCTGTCGCCGTCCTTCTCCAGCACCGGCAAAGGTTGAAAGCGATCCAACTCAGCGGTGACACCAAGCGCTCCACCCCCCGGACCACCACCACCGTGCGGAGTGGAGAAAGTTTTGTGCAGGTTGAAATGCATGATGTCAAAGCCGACATCGCCCGGTCGGAAGATACCCATGTTGGCGTTCAGATTGGCGCCGTCCATATACATCAAGCCGCCCCTGGCGTGGACGATCTCAGCGATCTCTTTGACATGTGTTTCAAAGATGCCGAGCGTATTCGGGTTGGTCAGCATCATGCCGGCGACGTTCTCATCCATGACCGCTGCCACCGCCTCGGGCGCCACGACACCATGTTCGTCGGATTTGATCTGTATGCTGGTGAACCCGATCGACGTTACCGAGGCCGGGTTGGTGCCATGAGCGGAATCGGGGATGATAATACGGTCGCGCTTCTCGCCTCGTTTCAGATGATAAGCACGCATCACCAGCAGCCCGGCAAACTCACCTTGCGCACCGGCCACAGGTTGTAGCGAGACCGAAGGCAGTCCGGATATCTCAGCCAGAAGCGCCGACAGTTCCCACATCAACTGCAGATTCCCCGGCGCCGTACTGCACGGCGCCAGAGGATGATGACTTGCAAATCCGGGCATAGTGGCGGCAACATCGTTCAATTTGGGATTGTACTTCATGGTGCACGATCCCAGCGGGTAAAACCCTTTGTCGATGTGATGGTTCTTGACCGATAGAGCTATGAAGTGTCGCATCGCTTCGCCCTCGGTGACCTCGGGGAGTTCAGCATCGGTTTCGCGACGGAACTCGGCCGGGAGGGAACTGAGGATTTGATCTTCACTCATACGACATGCGGGAAGGGTGTACCCCTTGCGACCGGGCGATGATTTCTCGTATATCAGCGTGCGTTTCTTCATCGATCAAGATTCCATTGTCAACAGCCGCCGGCAGAAGCCGGCTTTATCCTTCGATGTCCTTTTTCTCTTCCGGCGGTTCGGTCAGTTTCTTAATCTGCTTCCGGCAGTATTCGACATTCTCACGATCCGGATGGTTTTCAATGAACGCCTCAAACCCCGCGACTGCTCTGGTGGTGTCGCCGCTCTGTCTGTAAACGATAGCCGTCCATATCTCAGCATTTGCACCGATAGGGCTGTCGCCGAAATCTTCGCTGACAGCTTTGTAAGCATCTATCGCAGCCTCCCAGTCCTTGGCCCGACGGAACATGTCGGCCAACGACAGGCGGCTCTCTCCGGACAGCGAGTCCAGCGGGTCACCTTCGTCAACAACCTTCTGATACCAGACCTTGGCATCGTCACTGCCACCGCGATACTTGTATTTCTCAGCGATCTCAGAATATAGCTCGCGATCGGTTTCGGTGGTAGCCCGGTTCAACAGGTCGTCCAAAGTCCCGATGCCGTTGCCGTAATCACGAAAAGTTTTGAGGAACGGTTCGGGGGGGAGGTATCCAACCAGGCGGTCCACTTCGTTGCCGTCCGCCTCAATCATCACCAGCGTGGGGAAACCGGATACATGATACTGTTTGGTCAGCGCGGTGTCGACCCCAGCGTTAATTATCACCAGGGCCATTTCATTGTTGAAGAAATCGATTACGGCAGAATCTACCAATACGACCGTGTCGATAGTCTTGCACCATGTACACCAGTCGGTGTAGAATTTCACTACTATAGGTTTCGGATCATCCCAGAAATTGTACCAGGGCACAGCCGTGGCCGCCCGGGCCTCCTCGATGCTGGCATAGGAAACGGCCGACGGCGTCGTTGAATCCATCGCTGGTTCCGGCTCCTCCTGTGCTGTGACAGCACCCGCCACAAAGAAGATAAACAGCAGCAGCGATGTTGCGATTCTCATAGAAACTCCCTGTATGTAGAGCAGTCAATCATTCCGCAGTTTCTTCATCAAAGTAGTCCTCCCCCAGGACGGCATCAAGAATGGCGGAAGCCTCCCCGTGGAACTCTCGCGGCACCATGATCAAGTTGCCGTCATCTTCCTCATCTGCCGTTGGTCGTGATGAGGCGCCTTCATTTCCGAACCAGCCGATCCGTGACGGCAACACCATGGAGGGTATGTTCGATGAATCCAGCGATCCTTTGGCAACTTGTGTTTCCTCACGATCAATGACGCCACCGACCACCACCCAGCTATCGTCCGGCACCATGGCGGCGCCGCGACCAGCGAGCGCATGTTCCACCAGCGGCACTTCACAATCCGGGCAAATGCCGATGCCGCTCTGGAACACATATTTACACTTGGGACAATAGGGCACTCAGTTTTCCTCCGGCTGCCATTTGTCACCAAGGGTCATGTCCAGGGTGTCTCGGGCTTCTTCGACGTAGTCGCGTGGAACCATGACCTCAAACGTTCCCGGTTTCCCACCGCTGAAAATCGGATTAAACGACAAGCCGATATTGCCGAAAAACCCGGATCTGGAAATCACCACGGCCGGGATGCCCTGCGATTTAAGCACCTCACGGGCCAGGTTGGCAAATGGTGGGTCCTGAATCGTGCCGAGAACAAGCCACTTGGCTTTCTCTTCATCAGTCAGTTCCCAGCCACAGACCGGGCAACTTACTTTGCCGTCCTCAAGTTCAGTTTTACATTTGGGACATAGCATGACTTTGGGCGAGCTTCTTCATGGCCCCGATCAGACAGTCAATGTCGTGGGGCGTGCGTTTTTCAGTCGTGGCTACAATCAGGCAATCCTCAAGGCCGGGATACCATCGTCCGGCGTCGATACCCGGCAGAATATCCTGCTTGACCAAATCCAGGATAATCTCCCCGGCTGGCAGGGGCGTCTTCACCGCGAATTCTCGTATGAAAGGTCCCTCGAAATAGGGTGCAAACCCATCGAGTTCGCATAACCGTCGAGCCGTCTCCTGTGCCTTCTCGGCTGACAGCAGGGACACTTGCTTCAAACCGGTTCGACCTAACAGGGTCATGTATACCGCGGCCGTAGTTGCGCACAGTGCCTCATTGGTGCAGATATTGGAGGTGGCTTTTTCACGACGAATATGCTGCTCTCGCGTCTGCAGCGTGAGTACGAACCCATCGCGGCCCTCAACATCCTTGGTACGGGCGACCACCCGACCCGGCAGGGACCGAATGAGTTCCTTGCGGGCAGCAAAGAACCCGAGCAACGGACCTCCGAATGAAACGGGTATGCCCAGAGGCTGACCCTCACCGACGACGATATCCGCCCCGCAGGCAGCGGGTGTTTTCAGGATCGCCTGGACGATCGGGTCAATCACCATCACTAACTTACCGCCAACAGCGTGCACGATTTTTGCGGCGCCTTCGATATCCTCGAGCTGTCCGAAGAAATTCGGCTGAGCTGCGACGACACAGGCCGTCTGGTCATCGACCATTTCCGACAGAGATTGCTCGTCAGTAACGCCGGCCGCCATCGGCATTGTTACCAGTTGCGTATCTCTTCCCGATAGATAGGTCTCTAACACCTGATGGTAGAGCGGATTGACCGTCTCAGACACCACCACGCGGTTTCGTCGCGTCACTTTGCACGCCATCACGGCCGCCTCCGCCATAGCGCTGGCTCCGTCGTACATCGATGCGTTAGCCACATCCATCCCGGTCAGCCGGCAGATGTGCGACTGGAACTCGTAAATTGCCTGGAGAGTGCCCTGAGACACTTCCGGCTGATACGGAGTGTAGGCTGTGACGAATTCGGGGCGACTGACGACCGCAGCGACGGCAGACGGAATGAAATGATCGTAGACGCCACCTCCCGCAAAGCAGGCCAGCCCGGTCGAGTTGCTCTCGGCCAGTTCGCCCATCTGGGCAAGCAGTTCCAATTCTGATGTGGCGGAAATTTCCAGTGGTCGATTGAGTCGCAGTGGCGTGGGAATGTCGCTCAGTAGATCGTCGATGCGACTGACGCCGATCCGACTTAACATCGCCCGGCGATCAGCATCACTGTTCGGTACGTATGGCATATTTGGGTTGGCAAGCTCCTATGCGATCAGTGGCGCCGAAGTGATGCGGCTCAACCGTTGATAATGCTTTCGTACCCCGCGCTGTCCAACAGTTGGTCCAACTCGGATAAGTCGGAGCATTCGATCCTGACCATCCAGCCGTCACCGTAAGCGTCGCGGTTGATAACCATCGGATCGTCTTCCAGGGCGGCGTTGATCTCGACCACCTCGCCACTGAGAGGCGCAAACAGGTCCGAGACTGCCTTGACCGCCTCGATGGTGCCGAACGGTTTCGTTCTCTCAACCTTGTCGCCAACCTCAGGCAATTCGACAAAAACGATATCTCCTAATTCGCCCTGAGCCCAATCGGTGATCCCGACTGTGGCCGTGCTTCCGTCCAACTTGATCCACTCGTGTTCTTTGGTGTATTTCAGTTCGGTCGGGATGTTCACGCTATCCTCCGTTTTAGTTCTTATCTTCGATGCCAGGCGCCACCGGCTCGGTCTCAGGTTCGGTTTCGACCTTTTCCGTGGTCTCAGCCGGTCGCTGGAGTGTTAGTTTTGTGGCTGGTGCTTGTTTATCGGCAAGCATGATCTTGTCAACAAAGTCGAGGTTGTAATTCCCACTGGCGAAATCCGGATGTTCGATCACGCGCTGGTGAAACGGAATAGTAGTCGGGATACCGTCGACAATGAATTCCCTAAGGGCGTTCTTCATGCGGAGCAGCGCTTGCTTACGGTCACGACCCTTGCAGATCAGCTTGGCGATCATCGAATCGTAAAACGGCGGAATGGTGTAGGTGGTATAGACCGCCCGATCAACCCGAACCCCGGGACCACCCGGAATGTGCAATCCGACGATTTTCCCCGGCGTCGGTCGGAAACCCTTCTCGACATCCTCGGCGTTGATGCGACATTCGATGACAGCCCATTTCGGGATCAACTCTTCCGGTCGATAAGTGACCTCTTCGCCCATAGCTACTCGTATCTGGTCCTTCACCAGGTCGATCTCGTAAGCCTCTTCGGTCACCGGGTGCTCAACCTGGATGCGGGTGTTCATTTCCATGAAATAGAAGTTGCGATCGTCGTCGACCAGGAACTCGATCGTCCCCACACCGCGGTAGTCTACCAATTTGGCACCTCGCACCGCTGCCTCACCCATTTGTTTGCGCAATTCGGGAGTCATCAGGGGAGAGGGGGTTTCCTCGATTAGCTTCTGGTGACGTCGCTGAATCGAGCAGTCGCGTTCGCCGAGGTAGTAATAGTTGCCGTGGGTATCGCCAATAATCTGAATCTCAACATGGTGCGGGCCGAGGATCAGTCTCTCCAGATACAAATCCGGGTTGCCGAAGGAGTTGGCCGCCTCGGCCGACGCGATATGGAACCCGCGCTCCAGTTCCGCCTCGTTGCGGCACATGCGCATCCCTTTGCCGCCGCCGCCGGCCACTGCCTTTAGCATGACGGGGAAACCGATCTCGTGGGCTACTCGGGACGTCTCCTGAAATGTACGGACGATTCCATCGGAGCCGGGCGTAACCGGCACGCCGGCCTTTTTCATCAACTCCTTGGCCATCACCTTATCGCCCATCTTGCGGATCTGCTCGGCCGTGGGGCCGATAAAAACGATCCCACAGGATTCGCAGATATCGGCAAAATCGGCGTTCTCGGCCAGAAAACCGTAGCCGGGGTGAATAGCGCCGGCGTTGGTGACTTCGGCCGCCGCGATTATTTGCCGCGTGTCCAGGTAGGACTCGTTCGGCAGGGCCGGACCGATGCAAACGTCCTCATCGGCAAAGCGGACGTGCAGGGCATCCCGGTCGGCTTCGGAGTAGACGGCCACCGTTGTCAATCCGAGTTCGCGGCAGGCGCGGATAATCCGCAGGGCGATCTCACCGCGATTAGCTATCAGAACTTTATCAAACAACTATACTTACCTAACATTCAGGCCAAGTGGGCTTATCCCATCGCTACATAGTGTGCCAATATACAGCAAATACCTCATCAGTACAACACAAATCCACCTGACACAAATCCACCTGATATGGGCGAACGATGACTTGCCTCACAATAAATGTTACCGAAGACCGGTAGGTCGGAACCCCCTTGTGGGTTCCGACTTCTTGGCCATGACTTGCCGGTCTTGTCCATTTCAACTATATTCACGACATGAGAAACATACGAAGATACTTCTCACCCGGTAACACCTACTTCCTTACACGTGTTACTCATAAACGCAAAACGATACTTCTCGATAGCGTTAATCTGCTCTGGGACGCTATCCACAAATACAATGAGAGAGAACCGTTTCAGCTTATAGCATGGGTGATTCTACCAGATCACTGGCATCTTATTATTGATCCAAAACGAAATAATGTGTCAAAACTGATGAAATGTATCAAGCTGTCGTTTGCCCAACATCACTTAAGGGACTATGGTCGGACGTCGGGACGAACCTGGCAGAACAGGTTCTGGGATCACATGATTCGTGATGATGATGATATGAGACGCCATCTTGATTATGTTCATTACAATCCAGTCAAACATGGCTTGGTGCAATCACCAATTGATTGGCAACATTCTTCCTTTCGGGTCTTTGTGAAGGAAGGAATGTATACGGCCGATTGGGGTTCGAACGAAGTTATTGTTTCGCACGCGGATTTTGGTGAATAGCTTGAGAGTCGGAACCCGCAAGGGGGTTTGATCTTCCCCCAAAAAGGTGGACACTTTTTGAAGGTCGTGTTAAGTTGGCTTTGGAGGTGTTCATTATGTCTCGTCGTAATTTTGACCGGGATTTCAAGCTTTCGGCTGTGAAGATGGCCGAGAGTTCAGATCTGCCATT
>JAUWMW010000294.1 GCA_030612965.1 bacterium | reverse complement strand
ACTGCTTTCTATGCCGTTTCGGCCTTCATGGGCGCTGTGCTCCTGTTGCTGTTGTACAAGAAAATTAATTGGGCACTGGTCATAGCCATTGCTTCGGTCTGTTCGGTGATGATTCAGTTCACGACTTATGAGAAGGCGACCTTGGTGGCCCTGGTCGTTTTGGCGATTCTGGGAGTTCTCTCCAGGCAGCGTGGTTGGAACTTGCAGTGGAAAACAGCCCTGGCGATCGTGGTGATCGGGTTCATGGGGATGTCGGTGCATGGTTTCATTCCGATTCGGTCGTCGTTGAACCCGAGAATCGACGAAAACAACCCCTCGCGCGATTGGCGCACTTTTGAGAATTTTCTTGATCGCAAGCAGTATCAGCAGATTTCGATGCTGGACCGGATGTTCAAACGGCGCGGGAGTTGGACCAACCATTTCGGGCGACACGCCCACATGGGTTTCTGGTCCTACTTTGAAGAACAGTACTCACGCACCGGCTGGTCGTTTATCGTACCGTGGTTTCTGCTGGGGATGATCGGCATGATCACGGCCATTCGCAAGCGGCTTGAAATCGGTCTGCCCTTCTTCACCCTCTTCTTAGTCTGCTCCGTCGGCCTGATTCTGTACATGAATTTCGCCGACGGCACCAAGTACGATTTCAACACCGGCGACGCTTATCTTGAAGTGCGCAACCGTGACTATTTCTTCACACCGGCTTTCGTGTTTTTCGGTATTGCGATGGGAGTCGGCGTATCAGCCGTCGTCATGTGGCTGAAAAACAAACTGGCCGCAGCCAACCCGTCCGGGATGCGGACAGTGGTACTGGCTTCGTCGGTCCTGGCGCTGGCGCCCATAGTATCGTTGGCACACAACTACCATGCCTGCGATCGCTCAGGCAATAATATCCCTTATAATTACGCCGCCAACATTCTGGATACTTGCGAACCGAACGCTATCCTGTTCACTTCAGGAGACAACGACACCTTCCCCTTATGGTGTATCCAGGAGGTTTACGGATACCGTCTCGACGTACGGGTGGTCAACCTGTCGCTCTTGAACACCGATTGGTACGTGGAGCAGATGAAGAATCGCTACGGCGTGCCTATCTCACTGACCGACGAGCAGATCGTGTGGGAGCCTTACGAAGTAGCCCCCGGTATTGAGCGCGGGCGTCCGACCAAGCGTTTCTTCGATAAGGCGCGCAAGCGAACCGCCTATCTGGAACCAGCGCCGGTGAATGGACGGATCGTGCGGGTGGCCGAGATGATGATGGACGAGATCGTGCTTGAAAGCACGTACAAAGAGGCGGATACCCTAAAGCTCACGCAGCCGATTTACTTCAGTTCGCCGCCTTACGCCGAATCTCCTTTGAAGCTGCGTGATCGCACTCACGCCGTCGGTATGCTTTACAAGTTGAGTTTCGACTCGCCGGAGCGGATGATTGACGCCGATAAGGGTTATGACCTGTTCATGAATACATATCGTTACGACGGCTACTCCGACTCCAAAGTTTATCGCGAGGAGAATGCCACCGGCGTGTTTGTCACTATGGGCGCGAATGCGTCCAGGGTCTATGACGAACTGTTGGTGCAGTACCGATTGGACACCCTGGCCGGCAATTTCGAGTCGGACAAACGCGATAAAGCGATATCGTTGATGAAGAAGATGATCGAAGTATATCCGGAGTACTGGCAGACGCATGCGGTCCTGGCGGATCTGCATGAGAAGGAAGGTGACACCGCCGCCGCCGATCAACTCTGGCACATGATGCACGACTCCCTGGCCGCTTTCAGAGCCTCCAATAAGGAGAACCTCTATTACCAACAGGATTTGGGACTGACCAAGGTGCAACTGGGACAACGGATCGGCGACTCGGCGATGGTGGAAGAGGGAGTGCAGTTAGTTTGGGATGCCTTCAATGCCAATGCTAACTCGAGCTACGCCTTTCGCAAGCTGGTGATGGTACTGGCCAGAACCAGCCACACCGGTGAAATTGACAAAGCGGTTAGAAAGTTCACTGAGTACAAGATCAACCTGAGCGACCCATTCCTGCAATCACTCCGAGGCACCAGGGGTGCGCCGCCGCCCTCACCGAGGGGCCAGCCGCAAATGTAAGACTGAGACCCGGATCGTTTTGCCCTTCGTGTCCCTGCGATACGAGGGGCTTTTGTATGGTCTCTGTCGACTCAGCCGTCCTGTGCCAGTCGATAGCCTGCCAGACGACGATAACGGCCCCCCGTGTCGGTCAGCATCCGGGCGGTCACCAGTTCGCGCCGGACCGTTTCAGTGTCGTCCTGGTGGCGAGCGATAATCCGATCAACTTCCTTTTCTGTGTACTCACGATCCGGTTCAAACTGAGCCAGGATATACTCAAGCACAGACTCCCGTTTTGGTTCATGTGTCGAAGTCGGCGCCGCCGGTTTCCTGGTCGTGCTCTTCGACACCGGCCCCCGAGATGATGGCTTGCTGTTGCGGTTGGATTGATTCTCCAACCAGTCCAGGACCGACTGCTCCGGGATACGCCAGTCTTTGCCGATCTTGTAGGCCTGGATTTCACCGGCCTGGACTTTGCGAGTGATCACCTGAACATTCATCTTCAGCTTCTGGGCCAGTTCCGAGGTAGTGAAGAAATCCGTTTCTCTAATCGATGGTTCCGTGCTGTTCAATTGTGGTCTCCTTAGGTAAGACAGCTAATAGTTTACGATAAACACGGATATTGAGGTATTGTCAATTAGTTTTTTGTGCGATACGGTGTTTTTGTGTGATGTTCGTAATGCGGACACCGATTGGGGATTGCGGCGGTCACCGAGGAGTGTTGAAAAAGTCACTGTAGATAGTT
>JAUWMW010000082.1 GCA_030612965.1 bacterium | reverse complement strand
TCGGACTGGGACGGATGCCGCCGTTGAACTTCAAACTGTTCTTCACCTGGCAGCTTTCCGATTACGATACCAACCGGTTCACTTTCAGCCTGGGGAGTAGTTTCTGAGTCAATTGTCGAAACCCGCCCATCGACTTCGCTCAGGGCGATCCTTTGGATCAGGGGTTCGACCTACGAATTGGTGCGTAGAAAGACGGGCGTCGGGCGAGGTCGCCCGACACCACCTAGAATTGCACCCGCCCGCAGGGCTAGGATGCCGCTTGCTGACTACCCGATCTTACTCAGCACATTGCGCAGGTAGTTCAGGCGGGTGTCGACGTTGATCGCACCCAGGTCGATGCTGATCGTGGAGCGTCCCGCCAGATCGAACGACAGCGCACAGTCGGTGGCCTTTCGGAACGCTTCGACCTCGGAGCGCGTGAGTTGGCGGCCTTCCTTGAATGCCAGCTTGGCGCGCCCGGACTTGAGTCGCACCTTTTCGATCTCCAATGCCGCCGCCGCTATCTTCACCGCGGTTGCTTCGATCAGGTTGACCGTCGACAGGGGCATCCGACCGAACCGATCAGTAACCTCATCGCGAATCGTCTCCACCTCGTCCAACGTGCGGGCATCGGCCAAGCGGCGATAAACGTCTACTTTCTGATGCCGATCGGTGACGTAGGTGTCGCTGATGTGCAGTTCGTAATCGAGTTCCAGTTTGGTCTCAGGCAAGGACTGGAGAGTGACACCTTTCAATTCGGCGATGGCTTCTTCCAGCAGCCGATTGTACATGTCGAAACCGATCTCTTCGATGAAGCCGGACTGCTTGGCGCCGAGGATCGTCCCGGCGCCGCGAATCTCCAGGTCGCGCATGGCCAGTGCGAACCCGCTGCCAAGATCGGAGTGCGCCTCCAGCGCGCGCAGACGTTTGACGGCGTCGGCTTTCAGTCGACGGATCGGTGGCGTCAGCAGATAGGCGTAGGCCCGGCGGGAGCTGCGGCCGACCCGTCCGCGAATTTGGTATAACTGAGCCAGGCCAAACCGGTCGGCGCGATTGATCAGAATAGTGTTGGCGCTGGGGATGTCCAGCCCGGATTCGATAATCGAGGTGCACAACAGGACGTCGTATCGCCCCTGCATGAAAGCCAGCATGATCCCCTCTAATGACTTCTCATGCATCTGTCCGTGCGCGACACCGATCTCGGCCTGGGGCACGATCTTCTTTAGATAGTTGTACATGGCGTCGATCGTCTGCACCCGGTTGTGCAGGAAAAACACCTGCCCGCCGCGGTCGATCTCGCGCAGAATAGTTGTGGCGATAATGCCCGGGTCGAAATCAACAATCTCCGTGATGATCGGCAGGCGGTCCTTGGGCGAGGTCGTAATCAAACTCATATCGCGAGCGCCCATCAGTGACATCTGCATGGTTCGCGGGATCGGCGTTGCCGTCATCGAAATGGTGTCGACGGTAGCGCGCAATCGCCTGAGCTTCTCTTTGTGCCGCACGCCGAAGCGATGCTCTTCATCGACAATCAGAAGTCCCAGATCCTTTATGAACACATCCTTCGAGAACAACCGGTGGGTACCGATCACCAAATCGACGGTACCATTAGCCAGACCATCGACGACCTCAAGCTGTTCCTTGCGGCTGCGGAACCGTGAAAGCATCTCTATTTTGAGAGGGAACTCCTTGAGGCGGTCGCTGAACGTCTGATAGTGCTGCTGCGCCAGAATAGTGGTTGGCACCAGCACCGCCACCTGTTTGCCACCTTCGATAGCTTTGAAAGCGGCGCGGACGGCAACTTCGGTCTTGCCGAAACCGACGTCGCCGCAGATGAGGCGATCCATCGGTTTGTCATCGGCCATGTCGTACTTGACATCGTTGATGGCTTTCTGCTGGTCGGGCGTTTCATCAAACACGAACGATGACTCCAACTGCCGCAGCCAAACCGTATCCTCGCCGAACGAGAAGCCGCTTTTCGCTTTGCGCTCGGCGTACAACTTGATGAGATCGGCGGCCATGTCGGCAATCGCCTTTTTCGTTTTCTTCTTGAGTTTGTCCCAAGCCGGGCCACCCAGGCGCATTAGTTGTGGAGCACTGTCCTTGCCGGAGTACTTGGATACCCGGTTGAACTCCTCAATGGGCACATACAGCCGGTCTTTCTCGGCATATTGGAGGGTGAGACAGTCGCGGTTTCGGCCGTCCACCAGAAGCGTCTCCAGCCCGCGGTAACGCGCGACGCCGTGGTCGGTGTGGACGACATAGTCACCGACACCCAGGTTGGAATAATCCTGAATCGCCATGCCCTCTTTGAACTTCTTACGGCGGACGCGGCGATGATAGCGACCGAAAATCTCGTGGTCGGTCAACAAGCCGAACCGACCGGCGGGGCAGACGAAACCGCCCTTAAGGTTGGCCACCTCCAGGGGCGGAGGTATCTCCAGCGACATGCGTTCCATGATTAGATCGCGCAGCCGCGAAGCTTGCCCCTCGGTAGCGGTGGCAATCAGGTAACGGAGCCCTTGCGATTCGAATTCGCGGATGGTCTTCTCCAGCAAGTCCAGTCGCGATCCCAGGGATGGATGAGGTTTGCACTCGAAATCGATGATACCCGCACGTCCACCCCGAAACGGCACCTGATCGATGCAGAGATGTTCATCAATGGCAGCGAAGAGGTCACTGATCGGCTGGTAGTACTGCTCCGGGGTTGGCAGGTTGGAGAGCCGACCTCGCATCCGTTCCTGCAACAGGGTTGCTTCGTTCATAACAGCATCCGCGTCGGCTCTCAGCGCGCCCTGCCCCTGCATGAAAACGATTCCGCTGTGATCGATGAAATCCAGCAGGCGGCCCTGCTTCAGTCCGAAGAGAATGGATAGCCATTCCAGTCCCGGAAGTTCCGGGTCGTTGAGGTAGCGGGCGCGGATAAAGTCAGCGTCGTCAGCGGGAAGAACTTCCAGATGGCTCTCTAAGGATTCCTGTGTAATAGGGACCTCGCGTTTGGGCAACAACCGAACTTCATCCCTTCGGCACAACGTGCGCTGGGTGGCGACATCGAATTCGCGAATCGTCTCGATTTCATCGCCGAACAGTTCAACGCGCACCGGCGCATCGGAATCGGGCGTGAAAAAATCGATCAGTCCGCCGCGCACAGCCAAATCACCCACTTCTTCCACCACCGGGATACGTCGATACCCCAGTCGGATCAACCGCGTCACCAATTCGTCCAGGTCTATTTCCTCGCCGGCCTTCAGACTAATCATGCTCTCGGTGAGATTGTCACGCGTGATCGTCGGCTCCATGAGCGCCCTGATTGAACATACCACCACCGGCAAGCGACCTTCCAGCAACCCGGCTAAAGTGGAAATCCGACGACCCATAATTTCCCCCACCGGGGCGCGGAAGTCGTACGGCAGAATCTGTCGCGACGGAAAATGCCCGACGCGACCGCTCCCCATGAGAAAGTGGAGGTCCTCGTAGAGGTCGTTGGCCTTTTCCGCATCGGAAGCCACCACCAGAATCGGCCGTTGCAGTTCATCTGCTAAGGAATGGATTAGACATGACGCGGCTGAACCGACCAAGCCGGTAACGGTGGGAGAGAATGAGTCTTGAATTGCCGCCAGCAGTTGATGAAATGGTGCGTAGTCCCGAAATTGCTCCAGGACTCTCGGCAGGGCGCGCGATGCTTCAGCCGTGGGTATTTTGGTATCCAGTGCGTCACATCCTTTCAGACAGCACAAAAGCCCCGGATCGATTTTGACCGGGGTGTCTCTTTTCTTTTTCTATCGTCTAATATACGGGGAAAGTTTACGGGACGCCAGTTTTTTGACACAGGCAAGCCTGTTTCTCGCGCTTCGCGCGCCGCAACGACTAATCCAAGACCTTCTATATGACAAGGTGCCACCCAAACAAGGAGCAGATGTGGTCATCTGCCGCCCACGATGAAGAACACACCCCTAAAACCCCCTCTCAAGGAACCTTCCAAAAACCCATGATATCGTGCGCGGCAGACCTCCCGGTCTGCCCGTTTGAAGGACGTACCCAGGGTAATCAAGGGGCAGACGAGGACGTCTGCCGCCCACAGCAAAGAAACAACCACCGCCCGATAGTTTTTGGAAGGTTCCTCAAGAGGGGACTTTGAAAAAGCACTGTCATGCTGAGCGCAGTCGAAGCATGAGAGGGGCGCTAAAGAACTCACCTATCCCACCTTCTCCATGAACACCGGCATGCTGTCAAAAAAGGCGTGATCCAGTTTCTGAAGCGGCAGGTCCACGACATCGTTGATCTTCAGGTTCCCACCGCCGACGGTTCCGATTTTCGTGCAGGGGCAATTGAGAATTCCGAAAAAGTCCGCCAGCGCGTCGGCGTCGCCGGCTGCACAAGTTATCACCACCCGCGACTGCGTCTCACCAAACAACAGGGCGTCGGTGCGCATTTTGTCGTTCAGGGCAATGACCGCCCCGATTTGTTGTTCACGATTGGAAATACAACATTCGGCCAGCGCCACGCCCAGCCCGCCGTCGGAACAGTCATGAGCGGACCGGATCCAGCCGCGCGTAATCGCCGCCAATAGACCATCCTGTAATTGCTTTTCAAACTGCATATCAAGAGGTGGCGCCTCACCCTTCGTCAATCCGAAAAACGTGTGCAAATACTCCGAGGCCCCGAGATGTTCCTTGTTTTCACCCAGCAGGAATATCACGTCACCTTCGCTTTTGAACCACTGTGTTGTGATGTGCGCCACGTCCGGTATCAGACCGACCATACCAATCGTAGGCGTTGGGAACACCGCGCGCTGCGGGTCTTCGTTGTAGAACGAAACATTGCCGCCCGTCACCGGCGTATCGAAAACACAACAGGCCTCACCCATCCCGGCTACCGCCTCGGCGAAACCGTAGTAGATCTCCGGCTTGTAGGGGTTACCGAAGTTGAGACAGTTGGTCACGGCCAGCGGTTGTCCGCCGGAGCAGACGATGTTGCGCGCCGCCTCGGCGACTGCACTTTGGGCGCCCAGGCGTGGATTGAGATAGCAATAGCGACCGTTGCAATCGGTGACCATGGCCAGCGCCTTGTTGGTTTTGCGGAGCCGAAGCACAGCGGCATCGGAACCGGGGCCGACCGCCGTGTTGGTGCGCACCATCGAATCGTACTGCTCAAACACCCAACCCTTGTGGCAAATGTTGGGAGCAGACAATAGACCGAGCAAATCTTCGCTGAAGTCACGATCCAGCGGGATGTCCTCAAGATTGAGTTCGGCCAGTTCATCCATGTAGGCGGGTCGTTTCGTCTCACGATGGTAGACCGGAGCACCGCCGCCAAGAACCATGGTCTCTGAGGGCGCCTGCGCCACTATCTCGCCGCCTAACCGCACCGTAAGCAGACCATCGTCGGTAACCTTGCCGATAATGGTCGAATCCAGCCCCCATTTATCGAAGACTTCGCGGACCGCGGTCTCTTTACCTTTCTTGACACAGACTAACATCCGCTCCTGCGATTCGGAAAGCAGGATTTCATACGGGATCATCCCCGGTTCGCGCACGGGTACTTTGTCGATGTCCAGTTCTACGCCGGCTTCTCCTTTAGCCGACATCTCCGAGGAACTGCAGATTATCCCCGCCGCACCCATGTCCTGAATGCCTACGATGAGGTCCTTCTCGATTATTTCCAGCGTAGCCTCGAGCAGCAACTTCTCAGTGAACGGATCGCCGATCTGCACTGAAGAGCGCTTTTGTTCTGATTCTTCAGAAAGCTCCACCGAGGCAAAGGTGGCGCCGTGGATACCATCGCGACCGGTCTTGGAACCGACGATCATGAGCGGGTTGCCCGCACCTTTGGCCACCGCCGAGACGATACCGTCGGTCTTGACGATCCCGACCGCCATCGCGTTGATTAGCGGGTTACCGGTGTAAGCCTCATCGAAGTAGACCTCGCCGGCCACCGTCGGCACACCGAACGAGTTGCCGTAGTCGCCGATCCCGCGCACGACTCCATCCACGAGATACCGCACATGCGGGTTGTCGGGGGAACCGAAGCGCAGCGAGTTCAACGATGCTATCGGACGCGCGCCCATCGTGAAAATATCGCGCAGGATACCCCCGACACCGGTAGCTGCGCCCTGGTATGGCTCGACCGCCGAGGGGTGGTTGTGGGATTCGATCTTGAACACCACCGCCAGGCCGTCGCCGATATCGACCGCGCCGGCGTTTTCCTCGCCCGCCTTGGCCAGCAGGTTTTTGCCCTCGCGGGGGAGCGTTTTCAATAGCGCGATTGAGTTCTTGTAGGAACAGTGCTCGGACCACATCACCGAGTAGATGCCCAGTTCGGTGTAGGTCATCTCGCGTCCGAGGATTGTTTTGATACGTTCGTGTTCTTCTTTGTTCAGGCCGTGCGCCTCGACCATTTCGGGAGTGACTTCTGGCTGCTGATATTTCGCGGGCATTTTATCTCCTTACGATAAGGAGAGGAATATAGGGTGCTAAACGGGGGAGGTCAATTGGGAGTTTTCTTATTCGTAGGTCGGAACCCCCTTGCGGGTTCCGACTTCTTGCTCATGATTTGCCGTTCTTATCTGTTTCAATTATATTCTCCACATGAGAAACATACGAAGATACTTTTCACAGGGTAACACCTGCTTCCTGGCCGGCCAGTTCTTTCGCGACACGGCGCAATGCATCTATTATCTTACCCTTATTGCTCTTGTCTCTATTAATGTACATGGGGCTGGGGTGATAGCATTCAATAATGGCGTGTGTCCCGTTCTTACTGAGATCGACTTTGACACGCTGAGCCTTTCGGCCAATCAGTACTATTATTCTCAGTTTCTGCAGTAAGGCGATTAGTTCTAGCAAGTATCCAAGTCCGGGTTCAATGTCACCGGACTTTGCCGGTCGGATTTTCCCATTAGATCCAATGTACCATGGCACGATATTCCATGTGATCGTTCTTTCTCGAGGGATGCCCGCTTCTTGGTTGCATTCAAAGAAGTTCTTTGCAGATTCATCAGGATTATTCCGTGATATGAAGCCGGATTTAACAGCCTTAGGGCCAGGCGCTTCCAGAACAAATAAGCACTCTGCATTGATGCCGCCATCAAGCGGATCGAAATCGGGAACCTGTTCCTTACAGCCTCGTTCCTTACGAATTTTCTCGACGAAGTCTTTAAGGGGCTTCATGTGCTCTCTCCCAAGCATTTGCTTTCGCTGATCTCGAGCGGCTTCTTCGCAAAGGCTTTTTGGACAATCTTCCATAATATTTGCTCCTTTCCTTACGCTTACGCAGACAGTAGGTCGGAACCCCCTTGCGGGTTCCGACTTCTTGCTCATGATTTGCCGTTGTTATCTGTTTCAATTATATTCTCCACATGAGAAACATACGAAGATACTTTTCACAGGGTAACACCTACTTCCTTACACATGTTACTTATAAACGCAAAACGATACTTCTCGATAGCGTTGATCTGCTCTGGGACGCTATCCACAGGTACAACGAGGTAGAACCGTTTCAGCTTATAGCATGGGTGATTCTACCGGATCACTGGCATCTCATAATTGATCCAAAACGAAATGACGTATCAAAACTGATGAAGTGTATCAAGCTGTCGTTTGCCCAACACCACTTGAGGAGCCAGGGTCGAACGTCGGGCCGAACCTGGCAAAACAGGTTCTGGGATCACATGATTCGTGATGATGAAGATATGAGGCGCCACCTTGATTATGTTCATTACAATCCAGTCAAACATAGCTTGGTGCAATCACCAATTGATTGGCAACATTCTTCTTTCAGTGCTTTTGTGAAGGAAGGAATGTATACAGCCGATTGGGGTTCAAACGAGGCTATTGTCTCGCACGGAGACTTTAGTGAATAGTTTGAGAGTCGGAACCCACAATGGGGTTCCGACCTACGAGACTATAGCTCCAAGTTCGGGACCAAGCCTATCATGGCTATAATGCTAGAGAATAAGCACGGCCGCACAAATATCGCAATTCATCCCGGAAACACGCCTAGTAACACGGACGGCTGCATTCTACCGGGGAAAACAGCGGGCAAAGACCGCGTGAACAATTCAGTAGACGCTCTAACCGAGATAACAGACTATGTTAAGACAATTCAGGCAGCCGATAAGACAAAGGGTGAAGAAACCACTATAACTGTAAAAGTTGTTGATCCTACCAAGAAAGAGGATGTGAAAGAAGTAGAGAAGTGAGGTCGACCGATGAGAGATAACCACAGGATGGAGTCATCAGATGAAGCAGATTAGATCACAGAGGAGAATGACGGTCACGCGGTCGGTTGGTGCGTTGATAGGCACGGTGCTCATCCTTGCGTTCACGCTTGTCGCGACTGAGTGTGGGACGTCGCAAGAGACCG
The DNA here is from genome assembly GCA_030612965.1 of bacterium. Classification (GTDB taxonomy): domain Bacteria; phylum Zixibacteria; class MSB-5A5; order GN15; family FEB-12; genus JAJRTA01. The sequence goes on along the minus strand of JAUWMW010000082.1, from coordinate 339 downwards.
ACACAAGTATGACCGCCGGGTGGCCCATCCGCTTGCGGTGGGTTTCCAGTTGACCACGTCACTCACCCAGCACCATCCGTAGTAGAGCACTTTCCCTACAAACTCCGCGCAAAACCCCAAAGCGCCCATTCTTATGCAAGCACTTTGCAGTGCGTTGTGGTGGTAGACGTGCGCCCAACAGTCGCACAAAACCGGAAAGTGTCATGACCAGAAATACTTTTTCCGCAAAACGAACCCATTTCGCCGTGGCTTCATCATCCCCTCTTGAGAGGGGTGGCCGAAGGCCGGGGTGTGTTTCTTCTGAACCGGCAGATGTGGACATCTGCCGAGCACAGTGCT
>JAUWMW010000245.1 GCA_030612965.1 bacterium | reverse complement strand
ACGGAATGGAACAGTCGCGCCATGCCGTCAAAGAAGACCACAGCGAGAATGCCGACGATCAACAGCGCGGCGCCAAATATGGATATCGGCAGTTTGACAGTCATAACAGGTTAGAGCGGCAAGATAGAGTTGGACAGAGCGTCAGGCAACCGGTTTTTGCGCTAAAGGGACCTTCCAGGAAGTAACAGGTGGTGGCTATTGTGCGTGGTGTACGTCCTCGTGTGCCGCGTGGATGTCATGCTGAGCGCAGTCGAAGCACAGAGGCAGACAAGGAGAGGCTGTTCCACAAAATTCGTTTCGCAGGATCCTGATCCGCCCCGGCGGATTGTGACCCTGCGATCTTCTCCAAGCGGTTGCGGAGAGTACGCTTAAGAAACCGGCGGTTCTCACGACCTCCTCCGGATGTCGAAGGAACCACCGGAACAGGCACTTGTGGGACAATCTCAGGACGTTTGCCAGCCACGAAAAGTGTGAAGGCAGGCGTCCCATGTTAAAACTTGAACGCAACATTGTAAGCCATAGGTTAAAACGATACCAAAAGCCGGGCGACCAGTGCAAAAGCCGGACGGCAGACGCATGCCCACGGTGGGTCGCCGTCGGTAGCATGAAGCGTGGAATTGTACGGAGGTCGCTGTCATTTGGCCACTAAGCTGACCACGGAAGGTGAGGCACTCTTTGCCGAGGGAAACATCACCGAAGCCAAAGACCGTTTTCTGGCTGCCGTCAAAGATGACCTCAAAGACAAAGAGGCGCTCAATAGTCTGGGCGTGATCGCCTTTCAGGAGAATCGGAATGATCACGCGGCCCGGTACTTCTCTCAATGCCTGAGCATCGATCCTTTCTACCTCGACGGTGTCCTCAACTTCTGCGAACTGCTCAAAGCAACCGACAATCTGGGCGGCGCTGCGAATCTGCTGGAGATGGTGGCCGAGTCGTCCGACCGCACCGGGTGAGTGACGATCTCGCAAGGTTAGCCTTTCAGGTAATGCGCCTTGACCGTCATGTCGGGGGAGAGGCCGCTAATCAGGAAATCGCGCTTCAGGTTGACGCAGTGGAAGCCGAGCGATTCCAGAAACACGACGACTTGCCTGGGTGACTGCCCTTGTCGTTCAAGATGTGATCGCACGAACTCAATGACCATGCCGATTCGGCCGCTGCGCCGCAGAATCTGTTCCATACCCCATAGAGCATGCAATTCTGCCCCCTCGATATCGAGTTTAACGAAATCGACAGTGAAGTCGTCGGGGAAGAACGAGTCGAGAGATACTGCCTCGACCGAATGCTGAACTCGAGACCGGCTGTCATCGTCAAGGTCATCATACGGCCGCACATAGTGCAGTCCGGGAGCGGCCGACAATACAATGGCCAGTTCGGTATCCTGGCTCCAGACCGCTTGGTGGTGGAGCTGAACTGAGGGATACATGGCCGCCGTTTTTTGAAGCACCTTCCAGGAGTAGTCTTCCATTTCAAAGGCGTGGACGGCTCCTTGACCGTTCATCAGCCGGTGAGCCAGCGCGGAGTAAAGCCCGGCGTGGGCGCCGATGTCGAGCACAACCCCACCCGGCTTGATGAACTGCCTGGCAAACTCCGCCTCCTTCCGCTCGTACTGGGCGTCCAGACATGCGTCGCACTGTCTCGAACAGGCATACATCTTACCGGCGTAATTCTCGATGAGCGGATGTTCCGGCGGTTCATACGCTTGGAGATCCCAGATACCGACTACGCGACCCTGGCAGGCTTCGGTGTTATTCTCACGAATAAACTCGATCGGTTCACCCAGGAGGAAGGGATCAAGCGGTAGATTCAATTTGCGTGAGGCTCGCTGTACCCGTGTGTACCGGAAGGACTTCTGCCGAGGAGTGAAATCTACGTTGGTCGTCTCGTCATCATAGGTTGTGGTGATCAGGTAACGGGAACCACTCTCTTTGAACGCGGCCAGCAGCTTCAAGATGTCCTGATGTTTCAGGTGGATCAACAGATCGCGGCAGAATATCAGATCGACCTGTGGCCATTTGTATCCTCTTACGTCCGCATGCTCGAAGGTTAGGTGCGGGAACAGCACGCGGTTGTTTTCGATAAATCTTTCGTCAAGATCGTAACCGGTGTAGTCTACCCCTGACAGGTCAGTCAGCCGCATCCAGTTCATGTCGCCGCAGCCGATATCAATCATCGATTTGGTGTCGTACTTATCGAGCGTACTCTGTAGAAACTGGCGAACTTCTTCGGTGTTCTCGACATATGAACCCTCACCGCACCACGACTCCGGTTCATAAACATCATCGGAACCAGCCGCCATGACGTCATTGAGGCGGGAGAGTTGCAGGTCCAGGGAGTAGTTTTCTTCGACAAATGATCGATATGCGGCCGAGTCATATTCTTCGGAGCGCACCATCTGAACAAATTCAGGAATCGTATTCCAGATGTATTCGTTGCTGTAAATGCCTCGCGCACCGACGAAGTTGTGCACGACCGGCTTGAGGCCGCACGCCATAGCTTCCATGATGCTCATCCCCTGTGATTCCAGGACGCTGGTGCACACAATGTAATGCTTGTCTTCCAGCCAGGCGGCCACGTCGTTGATCCAGCCATCGAACCGAAAATTGTCCTGAAGTCCCATCTCTCGCGCCACCTGAGAGAAATAGAGCCGGTAGCGATCATCCTGGTACTGGCCGCCAATGAACAACCGGTATTCCGGGTCCTGGCGCACCAGTTCGGCAAAGGCGTGGAGCAGCAGCATCGGCCCTTTCTTGTAGTTGATGTATCCCAGGAAGGCGAGATTTTTGCCGGGGTGCCGTTCTTTGAAGGAATAACCCTTGAGATCGACTCCATTCGGTATAACATGGATTCGCCGCACGCGATCCGGCAGATCGGGCACCTGGTGCAGCATGTGATCACGGATATGGTCGGCGACAAAGATGAGGTCGTCAATTCGCTCCCACTTGATTTGACCGGCGTAGCCAGCGAATGCTTCGTAGCTGTGTAAACGGCATATCACCCGTTTGTCGGCCGTTAGCGGGAGACCGTTGGTCAACGCTACGGCCAGTTCGCCGGCCCATTCCACCCAGATAACATCCGCCCAGGAGATGGCTTGGTTGATGGTGCCGCTGTTTCCGTCAAAACACGGTCGCAGGTCGTAATTCGTCCTCAGAAAGCGGGTGACATCGCCCAGGAAACTTTCCATCCCGGGAGGACACAGGACAGCCAGTTTGGGTTTGCCTACGACTGGAGCAGGAAGCGAAGCGCGAACAGCCGATATTTCGGGGTCGTTCGGGTGTTTTTCTAGGAAGTGTTCCAGTACCGGTCGGGCCAGGTGTGGTTGCTTGAGCAGCTTGAAGACCTCGGTACAGTTCAATACGGCGTCGCGATTGTACGGGTCGATCCTGAGGCAATCAACCAGATGGGTGGTCGCGACTTCCAGGTTGTTCTGTCGCATGGCAACCACAGCCAGGTTGTTGTGCGCATCGGCGTTGCGGGGGTCACCCTTGAGGGCGGCACGAAAACGCTTCGCAGCCTCTTCCAGCCTACCTTCAGCGAACAAGGTTTCGCCTTGTCGGATCATTTCCAGCGATTGCATAATGTTCGGTCTCCTATGAACACTCGAGAACAGGGTGACCTGCCTCCGGCTATTGTATCACTTGTTAAGTTAGTCCCGTCATGATTCTTGGCAAGCTAGCTATGGGTTGAATTGCCTCCGGTGCTTGCAGTCGGTACCGGAGCGAGCTGTGTGATAGCTTCGTGTTATAGTGTCTGCGCCAGCGTTCGATCAGCACTATGGCCCCGCGCATGGCTTG
>JAUWMW010000211.1 GCA_030612965.1 bacterium | reverse complement strand
TTTTCCCTATTGAGCAAATTCACTATTTCGAGAAAGACTGAGAATTGCCCCCTGGACGTTCGATGGTACCGGTTGATTCTCAGGTCCACGCGACTGAACGGAGGGTAGCGCCTGCTCAATGGCTCACCGATTTTGGTGCTTCCGTACAGCGTGTTATTGTAGATCTCCTCAACCATTTCCAACGGCGTGAACGGCAAGCCGGTGTGATAATGCCAGGCCAGGTTCACCTGCCATTTCTCACTGGGGCGGTAGCCGCAGTCGAGATAAAATGTGTGCCGCTGGTCGGTCGGGCCATTGATCTCTTTGTCAAAAACAGTCTCTGTTCCTCGCGCGATAATGCTCACTATTTCCTCATCGATCCAGGACAGTGCATAACTGGCCCACCAGGTGAACTTGCCGCCGTTCTCTCTCTTTAGATAGAGTTCGATCCCTTTGGCCGTGGCGCCGTCGCACATCCGAGTGTACCTGTCACTCACCAAAGCTCCCAACAGCGAGATATCTCCTAGGTAGTTGGCATGGCGCGGTTGAAGATCAGTGTAGCGTTTGAGGTAACTGTCCAGACGGAACTGAAAGCCGTTGTTGAACTGATGTTGCAGCCCAACGACCCAGTGGACGGCTTTCTCGGCAGCGTAGAAATCGGTTTCGTCGTCTTGTACGGAAATCGCGTGAATGCGCTGACTCTGGTAGTAATGCCCGAAGCAGCCGCGGACGGATGTGCGTTCGCTGAAATCGTACACAAGGTTGGCGCGCGGACTGATGTTCTCATCGTCGGAATAAGAGACGCGGTCATACCGAACGCCCAACTCAGCAGTGAGCTTTTCGACGACCCGAAAGCGATCGGCCACATAGACACTCAGGCGTTCGCCCGAAGGTTCCATGAGAGCTTCGGTAGTATCGAGCCGAAAATAGCCGAAACCGGGGGCCCACCGGTGATAGATATTCTCCACCGCGAAGTGATCGTACGATGACTCAAAACGACGAACGTCTATTCCGGCTTTCAGAAAGTTGCGCTCGGACAGTTCCAACTCCCAATCCTGCTTGAGTCCGAAAAAATGAAAGCGGCGATCATCGGTCACTCTGAAGTCCAGGCGGTGAGAAGGTAGATCATAGGAGGCCGCGAACCGGTTGTGTGTCACCAGGCCAAAGGAAGTCTGGGTCCGGGCAGTGAGGTTTGCTCGCAACGATGTGTGCAGGGACAGCCAGACATACGAGTTGCCATAGGTGGTCTCGGCGGTGTCGTTTTGGTTGTCGATGTAGTCGACCAAATCGAGATAATCGCGAGAGTGCAACATATTGACCGACAGGATCTGGCTGGGAGTAAGCTGATATTGTACTTTTGCGAGCATATCATAGTAGTTTGGTGAGAATTCGTCATAAGAGTCATCTCCCGTCAGATCCAATATGATGTCAAGGTAACCCCGGCGCGCCGACAGCAACCAGGAACCCTTGTTGTCTGCAAAGGCGCCGTGCGACATGGCCCGCATATTCACAAAGCTGATACCGAAGGAGAACTGCTTCCGGCTGACAGGCGGTCGCTTGGTTTTGATATCAAACACACCGCTCATGCGGTCGCCATAGTTCGCCGTGAACCCTCCGGTCATGAGGTCGATACCTTCGATGGTCGCGATGTCGATGATGCTGAGCGCACCGCCGTCCACATCCTTGAGATGAAACGGTTCGTACAGCTCCATACCGTCCAACAGAACCAGCACTTCGTCATGCTGACCACCGCGCACATTGAACTGTGCCGAATAGTCATTGGAGGAAATACCCGGCAGTCGTCTGACAGCGCGATAAATGTCTTCGCCCAACTGCGGTATCGACTCGATATCACGCCGAGACAGACCTTGTCGCACTACCGGTGTGGCGTCCATTATGGCGAACCTGCTTGGCGCCACCACGATATTTCTGACCGAGATTAGTTTGCGGACCAACTCAACATCGATCCTCAATTCGTTACCCTGATCGATCGACACATTCTCAAACAGACATGATTCGTAACCGACATGACTGACACGGATACTGTAGCGGCCGGGATTCAGATTGGGGAAAGTGAAAGCTCCCTCAACATCGCTCTTCGTCCCGGCCAGTCCTCCGACGATGGCGATGCTCGACCCAAAAAGTGGTTCTCCGGTCTCAGCGTCGATGACTTTGCCGACGATCTCACCTCGTCGAGTCACTGTCCGATCCTCGGACGGGTTACCCACGGCCAACGGCGTCGATAGCAACAAGCAGCCCATAAGAACGGCTGCACGTATGAAAACTGACCTCATCAGAACAACCTATTGTCTTCGTTAACCGGCAGCATCCAACTATCCAAGCCGTGTGGTCCAAGGCTTGGGGAGTGTTGAAAAGCCCAAAGGAGTGTCATTGCGAGGCCATGCGTCTCACGTGGCCGCGGCAATCTCAATTCGTTGGTACACAGCGAGACAGAGATTGCCGCGCTCCCTACGACACGAGTGTCTTCGGTCGCTCGCAATGACCGTACTAGGGAGTTTGTCAACAACCTCCTTGCCCTGGGTTTCCAGAGTAAGTGCCATGCATCTCAAAAGCCGGGGCGCTTTCGGAGTGATTGGTGTTGTCCATAGTACAACGTTGCTTACGTTAAGTTCCATTGTCAATAACACCTAATCACAGCCGGCGACATACCAACTCCCCCCTGTCGATAGGCACAACCATGCCGTCCACACGTATATCGTTCATAGCGTGTTCGACAAATGGTCGCAACTCGTCGGCGTGACTGATCACATTGTCGGCAACCAACCAGCCGCCGGAAACAAGTCTGGGGATGATCTGTTCGTAACAGTCAGGATAGTGCTCTTTCTCAGCGTCAAGAAAACAGAAAGCTATCTTCTCGATGGTGCTCAGATGCTCGCGCGCATCAGCCTGAACCAACTCGACAACGTCGTTCACCTCGGCCAGTGCGAACGTCTCTTCGGCCAGAGCCGCTTTGTTGTCCAGTAACTCAAAGGTTATGATCTTCTTGCTCCGAGCACGAGCCGCCAACGCCAGCCAGAGCGTAGAGTATCCTGCACTGGCGCCGATTTCCACTATTCTCCCCCCGGGTGCAGCGGCCGCCAGCAGGGCGATGAACCGTCCGGTCGCCGGTGGTATCTGGCGCAGCCTCTCCATACGCGGCGTTCCATCGATGCGATCGCGGGCATCGATCTCTTCGAGATACCGCATGCGTCTGATGATTGGTTCTGGTATATCGTGAAACATGCTGGTCCCTTCAGACGGCTATGGTGCTTCTATGCGACGCTGCAGCTTGGTGAGGAGTTGGTCTGCCGTGGCGCTATATTGATAGCGTTAGAATGCACAACAAAGAGGCTGTTGTCAATGCCCTTTATAGGCTGTTCAGACTAAGTTGCATCGATTGAGAGCTTGATAATGCAAGAAATGATTCTGGTTTTCCATGCACCCGCCTCTTTTCCTTTGAATGGTGGGCCACCCGACCAAACACGGCGCACGGGGACGTACGCCGCGCACATACAATTGTTCGGGGTGAACGCGGTAGACGAGGACGTCCACCGCGCACTAACGCACCGCGTAGGGTGGGGGCTTGTCTCCCACCTCGATTCCGGCGGACACAAGGCCCGCCGCTACGCGATAGAAAAAGCGACTTTTGAGACAGCCTCTGAGCGGGCGGGCCACCCGGCCAGCAAGGGGCTGATGAACAGAAGCTCCTTCGTTTTGTTCTCCCCACTTCCCGTCTATCAGAACTTCAACTGAAGGTCAACTTGCAGCCTTTTGAAGTTCTCCGTCTCATTCTCCTGAAGACCAAGCTCATTGATGAAGCAGGTCACTTTGAAAGCGGTGTTCGCGGCCAGTTGAACGGCGCCGCCAATCTCATGTCCCTTCGCATCGGTCCCACCACCGCGAAAGTCGGAGTGGGTGAAAATCCCTACCACGGCGTCCTTTTCCAGGTTGCGGTAGGTGTAGCGCGCTTCCCATGAACCCGGCTTCTTCGCCTTGCCGGCCTTGAAACCCACCAGCCAGCCCGATCCCAGGCTATCGGCGGCGTTGTTGGTGACGTAGTCCGCCATCACCGTTACCGGGATGTTGTCAAACGTGTAGGTCGCTTCGGCAAACAGTTCGAGGAGATCATAATCGGTAGCGTACACGTAGCCCGTGGTATCTCCGACGCCATCAACCACCGGCAGCAGCGAATTGCCTAGCAGGTCATCAGGATCGTAGAATGGTTCAAAGCCCTCGGTGTTGGCGTAATTGAAATAACCGCCACCGAAGGCTATACTCGACTTCTTCTCGTTGAAGTGAAAGCGGCCCACCGCCTGACCGGCTGCTATGTACGAATCATCACCGGAAGAGCGTTCATCGATCCACAAGCCGGAACCTATGAGCATGATGCTGAACTGGTCCA
>JAUWMW010000271.1 GCA_030612965.1 bacterium | reverse complement strand
TCTCGGCCATCTTCACAGCCGAAAGCTTGAAATCCCGGTCAAAATTACGACGAGACATAATGAACACCTCCAAAGCCAACTTAACACGACCTTCAAAAAGTGTCCACCTTTTTGGGGGAAGATCAGTTTCGACCTACAAGAGCTGCCGGTAGATCGTCACCAGTCGCTCGATGTAGCGTTCCCAGGTGAACGTCGCCGCTCGCACCCGGCCAGCATGGATCAGCATGTCGCGGAAGGGTGGATCCTCAAGCAGTCGCTCAACGGCCGCGCGGGATGTGGCGGGGTCGTCGGGCGGTACGAGCACGGCTGCCTCGGCGGCAACCTCGGTGGCGGCCGAACAGTTCGATGTGATAACCGGTGAGCCGTGGCTCATCCCCTCCAAGATCGGCAGACCGAACCCTTCCTCCCAGGACGGCAACATGGTGGCGATGGCATGGCGATACAACACGGATAGCTCATGGTCGTTCACCTGATCGAACAGATGGAGCCGGGCGCTATCGATTCTGCCCAACTGCTTTTTGACACTTTCTTCATAGCCAAAGCCGGGTTGGCCCACCAGCACCAAGTTGACCCCCGGCAGCGACGCGACTGCATCGACTACATGGCCCAAATTCTTGCGATACTCCAACCGACCCACAAAGAGCACATACTTGGTTGCGACCAGGTCCGCTAGCGCCGGTGGCACGGGTGGATCATCATTCTCAGGCGGAGTCTCAACCCCAAGATGCGCCGCCGCTACTTTCTCAGGTGGCGCCAGATCAAGTTCAAGTAGATTGGTGCGAGTGGTTTCGCTGTCAGTTACGACAAAGTCGACCAAAGTCAGTTCGCGCCGCATACGAGCGCCGATTTTCTTCTGAAACGACGGACTTTGATACCGGTTCGGATACAGGCTCCAGACATCGTGGAGTGTATAGACCGATCGACGCCCTCTTAGCCGAGGCAGCCGGTGACACAGGCCGTGGACGATGTCGAACGACTCCCCCCACCAGCGGTCTCCCAGCGACATCTTCTTAAGGGATAGCTCTCTGTTTACCTCCTCGGATGGCCGCCCTGAGCGATAATATCCGTGCGCATCCATATCGGGATTTCGACCAGCCTGCCGGAGCGTATGCAGGCAAACCTGCGCGATACCGCCGTAGGCTGAGTGGGCCAGGGCGGTAACATCATAGCCGATGCGAATCATGAGTGGCCCGGGTCGCAGGTAACCATGAGCGGTCTAACCGACCTTGCCAGCATGGGCCGCAGACAGTTGGTTTAGGAGACGGATGATGTTCTCGGCCTTGAACGGCTTTGGCAGAAACCCATCGGCCGAGTCGGCATCAACATCGAATTCGTATGAGGACAGATAGGCGGTGGTGAGGATCACCGGCATCTCGGGGTTTTTCTTCTTGATCTCTTTCATGAGCGTGATGCCGTCGGTTCCGGGCATTCGAATATCGGTGATGACGGCATCAATGTCGCCATTTTCAAGTTCCTTGAGCGCTTCATCGGCGCTGGAAACAGAGAGGGGCACATAGTTGTTGGCCCGCAGCATGTCGGTAAGCATCTCTCGGAAGGAATCATCGTCGTCAACCACCATGATGTGTCGGAGGGTACCGGTTATCCGCTCTGGTTTGTCGGCCAGAGTGCTTTCGATCAGTTCTTCGATGTGAGAAATGCGAAACGGTTTAGCCAGAAATCCATCAGCCGAGGCCCGTCCGATCATCTCAGCCGAAGGATAACCGGTGATCAAAAGCACCGGCATCCGAGGGTAGTAGCGGCGAACTCTCTTGAGCAATCCAATACCGTCCATCCCCGGCATTTTTATGTCGGAGATCATCAGGTCGAACTTCTCATTTTTCAGACGTTCCAGTGCGGTGACACTATCGGGCACACCCACAGCCTGATAGCCAACGCCGCTCAGAGTGTCGACCAGCAGATCCAACAGATTGACGTCGTCGTCGACTACCAGTATCCTGGCTCGGGATTCATGCATATCACTACGACCTGATTATGTCCAGAAGTTTCTGCCTGGTTTCCTCCAAAAGGTGCTTGTTGTTGGCCTCGATATTCAACCTCAACAACGGTTCGGTGTTGGAAGGGCGCAGATTGAACCAGAAATGGTCGGACTGCACCGTCAGACCGTCCTCCCTGTCCTGATGGTCGTCTGAGAAGGCTGCCGCCACCGCCTCCAGCTTGGCCGGGATCGACTCCACCCGGCTGTTGATTTCGCCGGTTCGATGATACGGATCGATCTCTGAGATCATCTCATGCAGCGGCCGGCCTTCTCTGGAGATGAGTTCCAGACAGACCAGAAATGCGATCAGCCCGGAATCGGCAAACCAGTTGTCGCGAAAATAGAAGTGGCCCGAATGCTCGCCGCCGAAGATAGCGTTATGTTTCTTCATCAACGGCTTTATGAACGCATGTCCAACCCGAGTTCGCACCGGTGTGCCGCCGAGTCGTTCGACTAGTTCAGGAACGGCCCGTGAGCAGATCAGGTTGTAGAGAATCGTCTCCTTCGGATGCTTCGACAGCAGCGATTTGCTCACCAAAGCTGTGACGATGTCGCCACCCAGTGGCGTACCGAACTTGTCGACCAGAAACATCCGGTCGGCATCACCGTCAAAAGCCACCCCGAAATCGGCGTTGACTTCTTTGATTTTCTTCTGCAAGTCGCGCAGGTTCTCAACTTCGATCGGCGAGGCCGGATGATTCGGGAAGCTGCCGTCCAGTTCAAAGTAAAGGCGGTCAACCTCGATAGGCAGTTGATCAAGAACCGGCGGCAGGGTCGATCCGGCCATGCCGTTGCCGGCATCGATCACGATTCGGTAAGGTTTGACGGTAGTCGCATCGATGAATGAAAGACAGTGAGCAGCGTAATCCACACCGATACTCTTGCGCACCACCATCCCTCGCGATGGTGACCGTCTGAGTTCGTCACTTTCCTGAATGATCTTCAATATCTGCTGCAATCCTTCCTGACCCGATAGCGGCTCGGCGTTCTTGCGACAGATTTTGAAGCCGTTATACTCTTTGGGATTATGGCTGGCCGTAATCATCACTCCGGCGTCATAACCGAACTTGCCGACGGCAAAGTAGAGCCCATCGGTCGAGGTTAGTCCCAAATCGATGACATCGACCCCGGCATCATTAATCCCACGCGCGAGTTGATC
>JAUWMW010000109.1 GCA_030612965.1 bacterium | reverse complement strand
TCAGGATGACGTTGAGGGGGAACGCTCAGGATGACGTTTTGGCGGGATCGCAGTCCGCCGCCGCAGACTACCCGACTCTGAGACCCCTCCAACCTAAGTTAGCGCCCACGGGATCCTGACCTACAGGAGATGTGTCCGCGTAATTGCCTCAGGGCGTCTGCGCCCACGCGTTACTAGGTCTTTACGAACAAGCGAACTTTTGATAGAGCTCGTCTGAGACCTGGAACGGGTCAGCATGCCCGTGGTACACGTTGTCGACGATACTGTCAAAGTTGACCTGGTCGGTCAGCCGATCGAGAAACTCCTGCCGGAACCTGTGACTGAGGATGGCAAGGATCTTCTTCTGTATCTGCAGCCGTCGGTGATCATCGAAGTGGTTGTTTGCCTTGATGAACTCTAAGTGTTCCCTGAGGCGTCCACGCAGCTTATCGACATTGATCCCCTGATTGGCCTGGGTGGTCAAGACCGGCACTGCCCAGGCGTCTTTGGCAGTCTTTCTCAGGTGGAGGGTGTACTTAAGTTCGGCCGCCACACTTTCGGCACCCTGCCGGTCGGCCTTGTTGACTACCATGATGTCGGCCACCTCTATCAAGCCGGCCTTCATCGTCTGGATGGCATCACCCGATTCAGGCACGATGATTACCACCACCGTATCGCAGGCATCGACGATATCCAACTCCACCTGACCGACGCCGACCGTTTCGATGAGGATGAAATCGAATCCGAAGGCATCCAGCACCACCGAGACGTTATCGGTGGCTGCGGACAACCCACCAGTGGCGCCACGGCTGGCCATGGAGCGAAAGTACACCCGTCCGTCGGTGGGGAACTCGCTCATGCGCACTCGATCCCCCAACAAGGCGCCGCCTGTAAATGGTGATGAAGGATCGACAGCGACAACCCCGACCGTGACACCCTCATCGATGAGTTGACTAACCAGACAATTGACCAGACTGGATTTCCCGGCGCCGGGCGGTCCGGTCAGACCGATCTTGACAGCCCTGCCGGCTTTGCGGTACAGTTGTCCCAACGCCTCGCGATAGCCCTCGACGCGATTTTCCACCAGCGTGATCATGCGTGACAGGGCACGAATATCTCCCCGGAGAAAGCGCTCAAGTAAGTCCATCGTCACTCGAAGCCGGTAGACAGATTCCCGGCCGTCAGTTTGATGTCTTTCAGGCGGAGTTGTTTGCGCGTGACTTCGTTGTAGGTATTGTACTCGATGACGTAAGCCAGGTCGACCAGACAGCCCTTAGATGAAATCTGATGGGCCATCTGACCAAAACCGAAACCGATGACATCAAAAACGGGATCACCCTTACGCACCCGCATCTTCAGATGATTCCTGCCGACCATATACGGTTGTCCCACCACCTCGCAGTTGCGGGTCAGGAAAACAGGCCGCATGTTCTGCGGACCGAAAGGCGAGAACTCCTCTATTGTCTGCATGAGGTGGTCATTGATATCGGTCAATTCGATTTCAAGGTCGATGTGGAGCTTGGGCGTGATGTCTTCATCGCTGAGATGGTTGACCGATACGCGCTTGAATTCCTCGCGGAACTCTTCGATGCGGTCGTCTCTGATGGACAGACCGGCGGCGTATTTGTGACCGCCATACTTTATGAGCAAGTGTTCACACTCTTTCAGCGCTTCACACAAATGAAAACCGGGAATCGATCGAGCCGAACCTTTGCCCTCACCATCCGTCACCGAGATCATGATAGTCGGCAGATGGTACCGTTCGACAATCCGACTCGCTACAATACCGATCACACCCTGATGCCAACCCTCGCCGGCGAGAACAATAGCCCGGTCGTTTTTGAGATCAACCACTTCGTCGATCTGATTCAGGGCTTCTCTGAGCGTGGTCTCATCGATTTCCTTGCGACGTTTGTTCTCGTCATCAAGCTTGCGGGCGATCTCGGAAGCCACCTTTTCATCCCGTGTGGAAAGCAAACGGACCGCTTCTTTGGCATCACCCAGACGTCCGAGCGCATTGATACGCGGCGCCAGAATGAACACCACCTGGCCGGTACTGATATCCTTTCCCATCAGGCCCGCAACGAAGGTCAGGGATTTGAGACCCGGTTTGGTGGTGCGAGCGATCTGCCTGATACCGAACTTGGTCAGAACACGGTTTTCTCCAACCAGCGGCACGATGTCGGCCGCAGTACCCATGGCCACCAGGTCGAGATGCTCGTCAAGGTCACGCTCATCCTGATTGTGGGCCTGATACAAGGCTTGAGCGAATTTGAAGGCTACACCGACACCGGAGAGTTCATCCGGGTAGTTGTCACCGTCGGTCTTGGGGTTAATGACGGCCGTTGCCTTAGGGATTATCTCACCCGGCTCATGGTGATCGGTGATGATTACATCAAGGCCAACCGAACGAGCGTATTCTACTTCCTCGATTGCGGTGATACCGGTATCCACGGTGATAATCAGCGTGACTCCACGCGACTTGGCCTCATCGATCCCATCCCTGGACAATCCGTAGCCCTCGACCAGACGGTTGGGCAGGTAATAATCAACGTTTCCGCCGAGCTTACCAAGCACCATATACAAGAGAGTGGTGGCCGTGATACCATCGACGTCGTAGTCACCGTAGATGATCATCTTCTCATTGTTGCAGAAAGCCTGGGTGACACGCTGGACGCCATCCCGCATGCCGGTCATGGCATAGGGATCTCTCAGATCATTCAACTGTGGGTGGAGAAACCGGTGGATCGTTTCGGAATCGTCAAGGCCGCGGTTGATCAGAACTTTGACGACCTGATCCGGCAGATCGCACTCAACCACCAAGGCGGCAACCTGCTCCTTGTCCAGTTCCGGAGCCAACACCCACTTTAATGGTGCGGTCCGTCTTATAAAGCTCATCAGAGCCTCCAGAATTTTGGAGGCTTGGAAAGCAGGAGGTAAGCCGAGTTCTGTAATCCCGCAGACGCGGAACCAACAGTCATTTATCTTGATGAACCGGTTGCCCGGCCATTCTATGCGGCCCACCCGGGAATGATAGCGGGGCGAATCAACCCCTCTTCCCCTATTTGGCCTTGCTCCAGGCGGGGTTTACCCACCGTCGATATTACTGCCGACGGCCGTGGTCTCTTACACCACGTTTTCACCCTTACCCGCACGCGGCGGGCGGTATAGTTTCTGCGGCACTTTCCGTCGGATCACTCCGCCCCGGTGTTACCGGGCGCCCTGATTCTTTGGAGCTCGGACTTTCCTCACTTCAAATTCTCATCTAAAGCGCGACTGTTTCTCCTGCTTTATCAAGCCAATATCTATACACCAAAAAACACTAACATTCCACAAAAGTTTCCGGCATTCAAGACATACGCCGGTAGTTGGGCGCTTCCTTTGTGATCGGCACCGAGTGGGGGTGCGACTCGGTAACTCCAGCTGACGTTATCTGCACCAACTGAGCCTTCGCGACCAGTTGAGTCAGGTCGGCTGCGCCGCATATACCCATGCCGGCTCTCAGTCCGCCCACCAGTTGATGAATCGACTCGGCGAGGGAACCTTTGTACGGCACGCGCCCTTCGATTCCCTCCGGCACCAGTTTGCCGGCGTCCTCTTCGGATTCCTGAAAGTAGCGATCCTTGCTGCCTTTCGTCATTGAGCCCAAGGATCCCATACCGCGATAGACTTTAAACGAACGGCCCTCAAACAGTACCGTTTCACCGGGTGACTCCTCCGTCCCGGCGAAAAGCGATCCGATCATGACAGCCTGGGCGCCGCAGGCCAGGGCTTTGGCGACGTCGCCCGAGAAACGCACGCCACCATCGGCCACGACCGGAATGCCGGACTTGGCCGCCGCCGAGACAGCGTTCATGATGGCAGTAACCTGGGGTACGCCAGCGCCGGTTACAATTCGCGTGGTACAGATAGAGCCCGGGCCGATACCAACCTTGACACTGTCGGCGCCGGCATCGATAAGCGCCTGTGCCCCGTCAGCCGTGGCTACATTGCCGGCCAATACCGGCACTTCGGGATACTTCTTCTTCAGCGCCGTAACTGCTTTGAGAACACCCTCGCTGTGCCCATGTGAAGAATCAACTACCAGCAGATCAACGCCGGCATCAACCAGACCCGGCGCCCGCCTTTGAATGTCAAGCCCCACTCCAACCGCCGCGCCGACGCGCAACCGTCCCTGCTCGTCCTTGCAGGCCAAGGGGTATTGAATCTTTTTGACAATGTCCTTAACAGTGATCATCCCCTTCAGGTTCTGCTGCTCATCAACAATTAACAGCTTTTCGATACGGTGTTGGTGAAGCAGATCCTTGGCCGTGTCCAGATCTGTGCCCTGTGGCACCGTTACCAGATTCTCATGGGTCATGACTTCCGAGATCGGAACTGTTGGATCGCGGTGGAAGCGCAAGTCACGGTTGGTCAGGATACCGACCAATCGGCCGTTTTCGGTGATCGGGATTCCAGAAATAGAGAAGTGACGCATCACCTCGAGAGCATCACCGACGGTCTTGTCAGGCGGGAGGGTTATCGGGTCGACGATCATACCGGATTCGGACTTCTTGACTTTATCAACTTCCCCGGCCTGTGCTTCGGGCGTGAGGTTTTTGTGGATGATGCCGATTCCACCCTGACGGGCCAACGCAATAGCCAGCCTCGACTCAGTCACCGTGTCCATGGCCGACGACATCAGCGGGATGTTCATCATGATCCCAGGCGCAATGGCAGTCGCAACGTTCACTTCACTCGGCAGTACATTTGAATGCGCCGGCAGAAGAAGGACATCGTCGAAAGTAAGAGCTATCTGTTTCAGTATCTCCGTCATAAAGAGCCTCTCCGAAGGTCTATCAGCCGCGATGACCGAACGACCTAATTGGATACTTCCTCATCCCAGAACAGAAGACGGCCGCAATTCTCACAAGTGTGGATGCGGTCAGCTTTCTTGATTTCCTGCACCATGCGAGGTGTCAGCGCCTTGTAACAGGATCCACAAGCACGCTTCTTAACCGTCACGACGGCCGAACCACCCTTTCCCTTGCGGACACGTTCGTAAACTGAACGAGTAGACCGGGAAATCTGCGTGGATATCTGATCACGCTCCCCTTCTTTGGCCGCCACCTTGTCACCGATGGAATCGATCTTCTCCTGCAAAATCGCCAACTGCCTGGAATTGGTCTCCTCAGCCGAGGCTGATTTATCTCCGTATTCCGCGATCTCTTGTTCCAATTCGGTAAGACGTTCTTCGGTTTCCAGCAGTTCGGTTTCCTGGTTGGAGATGACCTCCTTGATGGCATCGATTTGCGCCACCAGGGCGTCGTACTCCTTGTTGGTCTTGATCGACATCATCTGTTGCTGGTACTTCTGAAGCTCGGCCTCTTTGGCGGCGATCTCCAATTCAAGGGTTTTGACGGTGACCTTTTTTTCGTTAAACTCGGCAGTTGTGGATTCCAGCCTGGTTTTGGCCTCCTCGATCTCTGTGCGCAGATTATCCATCATGTCGGGAAGGTATTCCTTGGAACGTTCCAACTCGCCAAGATCATAATCGACAATCTGAAGCTTCAACAGTAGTTCGAGTTCGCTGGGCATCACACCTCCTTGCGCCTGAAGCGGCTTATTCATCGGCACCTCAAACGAGAAACGCATCCTCCTGAACCCTCAGGAGAATGCGCTCTCAAGTATCTTGGTCGGGCCGTGCCTCCACCCGCCATTCGGTGGGGTTCGACAGGACAGACTGCGTGTGTTTTGTCTCTTTCCAACCTCTTCATCTTGCAAACTGGGCAATACTGGATTCGAACCAGTGACCTCTCGGATGTGAACCGAACGCTCTAACCAACTGAGCTAATTGCCCAAAAACCTATCCTTCCTTATCATGGGCCCTGCAGGACTCGAACCTGCGACCCGCTGATTATGAGTCAGCTGCTCTAACCAACTGAGCTAAGGGCCCAATTTTGGCCGAGTCTTAGAGTTTAAACAAAAACTATCCAACCGTCAAGTCATTTAATCAAAACCAAGAAAGCTGGATAAAGTTCCGCTCAGTACAGAGCCTCGGCCCTACGTCCGCGCTTTCGGCTCAATTTGGCCCTTTGGTGTCTATTATCGGCAGTTGGCGGCAACGAATTAAGGGGGGGGTGAGAGAACAATGTATATCCCTGCGTAGGGGGCGGCCTTGTGTCGCCCCAATTTTGCGAGTGGAGTAGGCCGACCCCGCCCGACACAGGCAAGTCAGTTTTTCGCGCTTCGCGCGTCAGACCGTGCCTCGCTCAATCGGCAGTGATGATCTCGGTTGTATCCACAGTGGCAGGAGTTTCAGTAACAACCGCGATACTGTCAGATTGAACAGTGCCCGAGCCCACGGCATCACCTTTCAGATTTGGATTCGAGATTTCGGTGAAGTATGCAAGGTGGACAATAGCATACATGGCTACCAACATCGGCAGAACCATCTCAACAAATGTCCTGAGGTGCCCCCATGAGTATTGCGCGACAAGAGGTATTCTGCTGGTGGCGTTGATGAAGAATTCCAGCAACTTCTTGTTCTCGATTTTTCTTTCCTCTAGTGCCTTTTCCAATCCCGCAACAGCCCTCGCGTCCAATTCGTAGTATTCACGGTTGGTAATCTGTTCCTGGATATTATCGATATCGCGTCTTATTCCGTCCATTTTGACTGATATATCAAACGGCGAGCGAGTCTTCCCTTGGACGTGCCTCTCAACGACGTCCGCAGCCTCTGTCCAGTGCCCGTGAGAGTATTCCGACAGGGAGTAAAAGGCGTACGTTATGAGAAAGTACAATATAACGATTATCAGCACGAACGGTATTGCCGTGTAGTTCAGCATCTCGAACTTGCTACCGAATACATGAATCTCTGTCAGGGTAAGGTCGAGCTTTGAGATCGAATACCCAATCAGACAGACCAGCAGAAGCCATCTGCGGATCTTTCTTGTGTTGTCACTAAGATAACTAGTACTTATAATCAAACCTACTCACACACGACGACAAGAATCCGCCCAAACCTATTACCATACTATCGCTGCCGGGTGTACTATGCGCAGCTACGCCAGTGTTGGTCAACAAGAAACTTCGAGGGCGATGCGTGGTCCACACAGATGCTGGTTTGATACCTTGAAGGATATACCTTCGGGTGACATCCTCTAACTGGTTTTGGAGGTGACTAGACCAATCACAAATCCGCCCCAAACAAGTGAGACGGCCACCCGGCGGCAGCCCCTTACCGCACAAAAAAACCCGGTGGCTGCAAATGCAACCACCGGGTGTGAGCGATAAATCGCTTTTATTCAAAGATGAGACTACTCGGTCTTGGGCGGCTCCTCTTCTGACTCACCGGAGGCGGCGGTGTCGTCCGAAGCCTCAGATGTGGCGGGAGCGTCAGCAGCCGCTTCCTCGGCGGGAGTCTCGGCTGGCGCCTCAGCGGCTGTCTCGGCCGGTGCTTCGGCGGGAGTCTCGGCCGGCGCCTCAGCGGCGGCTTCGGTTGGTGCTTCCTCGGCCGGTGCCTTCGGTGCAGCTTCCTCGGCGACCTGCGCCTTCAATTCCTCAGGCATAGCGTCACCCATCGCGGTTGCTTTGGGCTCGTGCTTGGCCAGGAATTCCTCGTACTCGGCCCGCTCGCGCTTCTTATAGTAGGCCACAACCGACAGGACCACCTTGCGCTGGTTCCTGTCAAGTTCGATTACCTGC
>JAUWMW010000178.1 GCA_030612965.1 bacterium | reverse complement strand
CAAAGTTGCGCTTGGGCGCAACGGACTCAGTCGACTTTCCAGCGACGGTGTGTCCAGAGCCACTGATCCGGGTACTTGCGGATGCAGTCCTCGAAGAAACAAGTATAAGCGGATGTCATAGTTAGGATGTCTCGTTCGCTGTCGCCACTGGCGGGCGGATAGATGGGATCACCGGCCATGACCACGTGGCGATTGTACCGCTCGCGTCGCATGACAAACGGCAGAATCGGTGCCTTCGCCTTGACAGCAAAGGCCGCCGGTCCTTTGGGCGTGGCCGCCGGACGTCCGAAGAAATCGACCACCACCCCGGACGGCGCGTGCTGGTCAGCGATCAACCCAATCAGGCGGTTGGCCCGAAGGGCCTTGAAAACCGGCCTCAGTGTCCGATCGATCGAAACCAGGCCGACCCCGATCTCACGACGAAAGCCGTTCAGGAGACTGTTTACTTTCTGATTGTGCTGTACACCGGTCAGGAAATCCATCGGATAGCCACGCGTTCCGACCCAGGCGCCGAACAGCTCAAAACTGCCAAAATGAGCCGTCACAACGATCCCCCCCTTACCTTTGTCATGCACTTCTTTCAAGTGGTCCAGTCCATCCCCGACGATGATCTCTTCCAGCCCGCCCTTAATGGTCCGACCAATACGCGCAAACTCGATCAAGGTTCGTCCGGTATTCCGAAACACGTTCTTCACAATCAACTTGCGTTCAGTGTCGGACAGGCTTTCACCCAGCGCGCGCTTAAGGTTGTCGTGCGTAATCCGTCGTCGGGAAGCCAGCGCAAAGTGCACCAGCGAACCTAACGTAGCGCCGAACGAGTCGGCCAGGCCAGGCGGCATCGCCTGAGCAAGTTTGACGCCAAGCAGCGTAAACAGATATTCGGTTTCATGGCTCAGCTTCGCCATGGTTCATCATCATCGGTCTGTTCCGGGTTGTCGGGGTCACCGTAGTCGAAGTCGGTCGAGTGGAGTTTCTCCTCCTCTTCCCACTGCTTATAGTACTTACGGCGCTTGCGATAGCGAAGGAATGTCGCGATTAAGACTATCATCGCCAGCCCCAGCCAGAAAAACATGGTGTCCATAAAGAGCGTCATTATGTTAAAACGTTTGGTCAGGTATCCCTGGAACTCGTTTTCAAACTCCGGCATCGTAGCGCCAGTGGCGGCCGTCAGGGCGGCGCTGAGGTTCTTCCCTCGTGAGAGTTCGTCAAGTAGTACCGCCAGTGATTTTCGGCCGTAGTTGTCATAGATGTACTTGACCGCCAGATATGACTGCGCGTAAGCCACATGAGCTTTGCCCTCACCGAAACGATTCATGTTTTCTATCTCTCGAAGCGACAAGAAATCGCCGAAGATCGCCGCCCGATTCATGGCCAGATTGTCGGACCAGCTCCACTCCATAGAGACAAACATAGCCATCCCCTCATGGAACCAACGCGGCGCCTCGTGAAATCCGGTCTTATGACTCACTACCAGGTGCGTGTACTCGTGGGCCAACAACTCATCAAGAGACTTGCCGAGATTGAACTTGTCCGGAGACTTGATAGCGATCAACTTCCGTTCCGAAAAGGCAGCCGCCGCACCCCAGTCGGGGAAACGTCCCCGGATCAACTTCTTGAACTGCCGCATATCCTCTACCAGATAGATCGAAGGCTTGTAGCTGAGGCTGTCATTCAGCAGTTCGACCAGACGGTGCCGGGTCTGGGTCAGTACCGAGTCAGCGGCGTCGACATACCGGGGATTATCAAAATAGAAAGTGAAATACTCTCGTTGGACAGGCTGCGGCTCGGTGGCCGACAGACTCAGCCCGATCAGAACGAGACACAAGGTAACAGCGGTTCGTTTGCTCAGGCACATGCGCCTAATTTAGTCATTTATCTGTTGGTGGCAAGCACGATCAGGTTTTGTTTTGCGTCTGTTCCCTTCCGGCAGGATAGTTCTGCAAACCGATTGACCTGGGAACCTAATCTGCGTATGATTGTTTGCGAGCATGAATATCAAATTCCCAGAGTGACAATGAGTGTATTCGATTTCGCAATGCAAATGGAACTCGACGGCAGATCTTTCTATGAAGAACAAGCCGCCAGGACCGAAACCCTGCAACTGAAGAAACTCCTTCTGGAAATGGCCTCGGATGAGCAGAAACATTATGAGATATTGAAGGCCATGAAGGAAGGCGAGAACGTCAGCTACGATTCCGAAGAGGCGACGCAGATATTCAAATCCGCAAAGACCGTTTTTGAAGAACTTAAATCATCCGGCTCTGAGTTTGCCTTCGCCTCCGACCTTCGCGACGCCTGGGTCCAGGCCCGTGAGATCGAGAAGAAAGCCGAGGCGTTCTATCGACAAAAGGCCGATGAAGTCGACGATGCCGGACAAAAGGAGATGTTGTATCGGATCGCCGACGAGGAGCATAAGCACTGGACCACTATTGACCACGTGATTAGCTTCCTCGACCATCCCAAGAACTGGCTGGAAAACGCCGAGTGGTCGGGGTTGGGTGAATAAAAGGACCGGAATCCTGAAGACGCGAGGGCAGCCTAAAGGCTGCCTTTTTCTTGAGCCGATCGGCATTGACAGACGCCGGAGCAAGTACCAGCACAAACTTCTTGACAAACCGTGCATTATCATGAAACCTGAGCACGGCATGTAACTAACGGCGACCTGAGAAGCTAACAAACTATGGCAGTAAAACTCCACATTGTTCATCAACTGAGGAAAACGTACCTGGGTACCGGAGCCTTCTTGTCACACTATCTGGGCGGCCTGTATAACCGCGTTGACGAGCACCATATTTTTCTTATGGCCAGCGGGCTGGCCTTTTCGCTGGTGGTCTGCTCCATTCCTCTGGTGCTGATTGTATTCTCCGCATTGGGCATGGTGCTGCAGCAGCCGACGCTCCAGGATCAGATCGCAACCTTTATCGAACACGCCATTCCGTATGCCGACTATGCCGATATCGTCAAAGAAATGGTGTTTACTCGTGTCGACGAGTTTGTCGGACACCAGCGTCTGGCTGGTGTGATCGGTGTCACCGGCCTACTCCTGGCCGCCACCTCACTTTTCAGCAGCATGCGCACGACTCTCAACAAAGTGTACAACATTACCCCGCACGAGTCGATCCTGCTCAGCAAGCTGCGCGACCTGGGACTGATTGTCCTGGTTCTGGTGTATTTCCTTTTGTCCACTGCCATCATCCCCGCCATTCGACTCATGGAACGATTTACCTTCAAACACGAGACCGTGAACACCGTTGTCCAGTGGCTCCCCGAGGGGCTGGCGCTGCACCTGCTTTCGTTCGTCCTTATCTTCACCAGCTTTATGATTGTTTATTTGGCCGTTCCGCATCAGCGGCCCCACTTCAAGATGATCCTGGTGAGCGCCCTCTCGGCCGCTCTGTTGTGGCAAGTGGCTCAGCAGGCGTTTGGCTATTATGTATCGCACTTCGTGACCCTCAAGCGAATCTACGGCGCCTACGCGCTGTTTCTGGCCGTCGGATTCTGGATATACTACACGGCCATCGTGTTTATCATCGGGGCCGAAATCGGCCAACTCTACCGCGAACGGAAAGAGGCGGCATCCAAGCCGGTAGTGGCTTCGTGATTGAATAGAACACGCACGGGCGTCTGATCCGCCATCGGGTGGCTGTCTCAGTCCACGCGGCCAAACCACGCCAAGTGTGTGGGGTCGAAGTGTGGCGTGCATAATTGTGGGGTCGGGCGACCCCGCCCGACGCCGGTGACCGAACTGGGAGGCTCGCGTGGGGGCTTGTCTCTCACCGGCAGACACCAAACCTCGTCATCTCTGAAAGCGCGCTTGTCAATAGTAGTTTTTGGTCATACGTATCCGAAGGCTCGAACTCTCTAATCCGAACCCGGTTCGCCGGAGTCATCTCTTCGCCGTCAGAGCGGCATGATTTCGTTTCGGTGGTATGTCGCAATCATTGCTGGAGCCTCTATGGGCTCACGACTCAATCGCACTGCCTCCACCTTAAAGGCTCGATCATAACTGCGACGCGACTCATTCACTGACATCTGAACACCTCCTGAAAGAATCATAACACTATCCTTTCTAAGTGTCCACTAAACCAGGGGAACTTCAGGATATCTCTTAATTCGAAAAGGTAGCCTCAATTATTCAACAACAAACACTCAGGACTTCTATAACATAGTAACTCAAAAGTCTGCCACATCATGACAACAGAAAACATTGTTCAAAGGTGCAACACGTAACCCCGTGTAAGAACCGTTGAGTTGTGGACCGGCTCTGCATCGTTCTGAATCATTCACTTGCGTTTGGGCACGTGCTCTTACTACACTGTGTTTTGAGGAAAAGGTTTAGATTGAAGAGGATCAATTATGACAAAGCATGACGCTATTCCTGTGTACATCGTCCTGGTGATTGCACTGGCCGCCGTGCCGTGCCAAGCGTGTACAAGTCTGTTGGTGACCAGCGGGGCCTCGGTAGACGGTTCAGTAATGATCACTTATACATGTGATGGCGAGTTTCACCCAATTCTGGAGTACACGCCGGAGGCGGATCACCAAGAGGGAGACTCGGTTGAGATTACAGAGTGGGGCGGCAAGGTCCGCGGTAAGATTCCGCAGGTGGCACACACGTATGCCGTAGTCGATCTGATGAACGAGCATCAACTGGCCATCAGCGAAACCACCTTCGGTGGCCGTGAGGAACTGCGCAATTCTGACGGTTTGTTGCATTACTGGGACATGATGGTGCTTGCACTCGAACGAGCCAGGACGGCACGTGAGGCGATCACGGTAATGACCGATCTCGTGGCCGAGCACGGCTACCGCTCGACCGGGGAAACGTTCTCCCTCGCCGACACCAAAGAGGCTTGGATCATGGAAATGATTGGTCCCGGGCCGGGCGGCGAGGGAGCGCATTGGGTGGCGCTGCGCATCCCGGACGGGTACATATCGTGTCACGCCAACAAGGCACGCATCGGTGAATTCGCGCTGGATGATCCAGACAACTGCCTTTGCTCGAAGGCTGTCATCTCGTTCGCCATCGAGAAGGGTTAT
>JAUWMW010000004.1 GCA_030612965.1 bacterium | reverse complement strand
GGCATGATATGTACATCTTGCCGGAGGCAAAAAACAGCCGCAATCTCCTTGGGGCACCAAGCCGCCACATAGAGCTTTTATTAACTATAATGACATCAACGAGTTGTGAGTCTGAACTGCGAATACGAGGGTGTCCCTGGGATACAAAGGCAGAATGACAGATAATGAAACTTTTCACATTTTCCGCTTGACTTGCCTCGGGTTTTCGGTTAGATATGTTAGTAAGATAGTGAATTATTTAACATGACCGAAATTGGAGAATGCCGATAACTTCTATTCTAAGAGAAAGCCAGGGTCTCTTGGAGACTTTGCAGCGTTCTCATTAGAGTTAGAAAATAGAGTTAACAGAGAGTTATTTGTTGAAACTTGAGGAGTGACCATGGCAGACCTTCCGAAGACACCACTGCTTGACGAGCTCGAGAGTGGGCCGTTTCCAAGTTTTGTGTCGGAAATAAAAAGGGCGGCCGAGAAGAATGACATGTCGAAAGACCTTCTCGGGCAGTTAGAACAGTCCTATCGTGAGAAAATCGGCCACTGGAAACATGGTGGCATTGTTGGTGTAATGGGATATGGTGGCGGTGTGATTGGTCGTTATTCCGATTTGCCGGAAAAGTGGCCGAACATCTCCCATTTCCACACCATGCGTATCAACCATCCGTCCGGATGGTTCTATACTTCCAAGTCACTGCGTGAAATATGCAACATCTGGGAGAAGCATGGCTCCGGGCTTACCAATATGCACGGATCGACCGGTGACATCATTCTGCTTGGTACCACTACCGATCATCTCGAACCGGTGTTTGAGGAGTTGGGCAAGATCGACTTCGACATCGGCGGTTCCGGCAGTGACTTGAGAACTCCGAGTTGCTGCTGCGGTCAGGCGCGTTGCGAATGGGCCTGTTATGATACCATGGCTCTCACCTATGACCTGACCATGCATTACCAGGACGAATTGCATCGCCCGGCGTTTCCGTACAAATTCAAGTTCAAGATGTCTGGTTGTCCCAACGACTGCGTGGCGTCGATTGCCCGCTCAGACATGTCGATCATCGGAACCTGGCGTGACAGCATTCAGATTGATCAGGACGCCGTCCGCGAGTATGCAGACAAAGGCATGGATATACGTTCCGATGTGATCGGTAACTGTCCGGCCAAGTGCATGGATTTCGATGGCAAGGAACTGCACATTGAGAACTCGTACTGTGTCCGCTGCATGCACTGCATCAATGTGATGCCGAAGGCGCTTCGTCCCGGCAAGGACAAGGGTGCTACGGTGTTATTGGGTTCCAAGGCTCCGATCGTCGAGGGCGCGATGCTTTCCTCGGTACTGATTCCGTTTTGGAAGCTGAAACCGCCGTATGATGACCTTAAGGAAATCGTTGACAATATCTGGGACGTCTGGTGCGAAGACGGCAAGGCTCGTGAGCGTGTGGGTGAGTTCATTCAGCGCGTCGGCATGGGCAATTTCCTGGATGCTATTGGTCTGGAGCCGGTGGCTGAGATGGTGGCGCACCCGCGCGAGAATCCTTATGTCTTCTACGAAGATTACTTCGAAGAAGGAGACGAGGACGAGGAAGAAGAGGGTTAATCAGCCCTCTGGAATGCTGGAAGAATATAACGACTTAATTGTTGAGGTATAGCATGGCTGACGTACAAGAAAGACGGACCGACTATGGACCGCCTCATTACGAACAGTTCTTACCGCCGATCATCAAGGAAAACTACGGCAAGTGGAAATATCACGAAATTCTGAAACCGGGCGTCATGGTCCACGTCTCGGAGACAGGTGACAAGCTTTTCACCATCCGGGCAGCCTCACCGCGTTTGGTCTGCATCGATAAGATCCGGGACTATTGCGATCTGGCCGATAAGTACTGCGACGGTTACCTACGCTTCACCAGCCGTCACAATGTGGAGTTCCTGCTGACAAAGCATGAGAACATCGAGCCGCTGGTTGCCGACCTGAAGAAGCTCGGTCATCCGATTGGCGGCATGGGGAACTCCATTACCAGTATCGTTCACACTCAGGGCTGGGTGCATTGTCACTCGGCGGCTACCGACGCGTCCGGTATCGTCAAGGCGGTCATGGACGATTTGTCGGAGTACTTTGAGAACATGAAGCTGCCGGGCAAGCTGCGTATTGCCCTGGCCTGCTGTCTGAATATGTGTGGCGCTGTGCACTGCTCGGATATCGCCATCCTTGGCATCCACCGTCGTCCGCCGAGAACCGATCACACCAGGGTCAAGGCCATGTGTGAGATCCCCAGCGTGAGCGCATCGTGTCCGACCGCGGCCATTCGTCCGGCGACAGTTGATGGTCGTGCCTCGGTGGAAGTGATTGAGGAACGCTGCATGTTCTGCGCCAACTGCTTCACCGTGTGTCCGGCCATGCCGATGGCTGACCCGCTCAACGACGGTGTCTCGATCTGGATCGGCGGCAAGGTGTCCAACGCGCGTTCGGAGCCGATGTTCTCCAAGCTGGCGATTCCGTTCATCCCGAACAACCCGCCTCGTTGGCCGGAAGTAACCCAGGCCGTCAGGGCTCTGGTGGAGTTGTGGGCGTCTAATGCTAACAAGTACGAACGTATGGGTGAGTGGATTAACCGCATCGGCTGGCCCAAGTTCTTCAGGATGTCCGGTATCGAGTTCCAGAAGGAACACATAGACGATTTTAAGCATGCCGGATTGACGTATAAGCGGTCAACACATCTGACCTTTTAAGAGGTGCCAAAGTGGCTAAGACAGCAGAAGAGATCGCCGATGCCATGTTTGCTCTGGTCAAAGACAGCTTCGGAGTCAAGAAGTTAAAGCCAGGTGATTTGATCAAGGCAATGAAAGAACTCTACGGCGACGAAGCGGACAAGAAGCTCTGCAAGGAGGCCATCAAGCTGCTGGTCAACAGTGGCCGATGTGTCTACACTTATTTCGGCGGGAGCTTCCTGGAGATTCCTCACAAAGAGGGTGCGGCTAACGACTAATACTCAAGCGCACCGAATTCGATAGATGGGTCTCCGCATTCCGCGATTGATGGTCGCCGGCTTGTCCGGCGACTCAGGAAAGACCGTGATCAGCCTCAGCCTCTTGGCAGGTCTGAGGCAAAGGGTGCGGTCTGTTTCCGCCTTCAAGAAGGGTCCCGACTACATTGATGCCGCCTGGCTAAGCGCTGTCGCGGAATCGAACTGCCGCAACCTCGACACTTATATGGCGCCGCGCGATACGGTTCGACGGCGATTTGTCGCCCAGGCTCAGAGTGCCGGGGTGGCCGTTATCGAGGGGAATCGTGGATTATTCGATGGCATGGACGTTGAGGGTACGCACAGCAGCGCCGCTCTGGCTCGTCTTTTGGACACGCCGGTGGTGCTCGTTGTAAACGCCACCAAGACCACCCGAACCTTGGCGGCTCTCATAAAGGGTTGTCAGTCGTTCGACTCGTCGCTGAACATCGCCGGCGTGGTCCTTAACCGGATCGCTGGATCACGCCATGAGACGGTGATACGGAGAGCAATTGAGCAATACTGCAGCTTGCCCGTGGTGGGTGTAGTTCCAAAACTCGGAAACGATGAGAGTGTGATCCCGGGACGCCATTTGGGTCTGGTCACGCCAGCCGAGTTTGGATCGATGGATACTCTTATGACGCGGCTGACCGAGATCGCTACGCGTCATCTGGACATGGAGCAGCTGATCGCAATCGCCGAGAAGGCAGCACCGATGGATGATGTATCGATCGATTCTGTCGAACCGGTGCAGCGCCGGACGCGGATCGCCTTTTTCAAAGACGCCGTCTTTACATTTTATTATCCGGAGAATCTCGAGGCGCTCGAGGCTAACGGCGCCGAGTTGGTGCCGCTTTCCGCGATCGACGATGCCTCGCTGCCTGATGATATCGATGGTCTGTATATCGGCGGTGGCTTCCCTGAGACTCAGGTGGAGCGGCTGGTGGCCAATCGTGCCATGATGATTTCAGTCAAGCAGGCGGCTGAGGACGGATTGCCTATCTACGCCGAGTGTGGTGGTCTCATCTATCTGTGTCGTTCTTTGGTTGCACCGGACGGTTGTTCGTACCCCTTGGCTGCGCTGTTCGATATCGACCTGAAGATGCATCAGCGCCCGGTAGGTCACGGATATGTTGAGATGGAGGTGGACCGGCTCAATCCGTTCCTGGAGGTTGGGACAGTCTTGCGCGGCCACGAGTTTCATTACACCGGTCCCGTTGCGGACACGCCTATAGATGGTTGCATGAGGGTACGCCGTGGCGTTGGTTTGAGCAAGGCTCGCGACGGACTTGTTTACAAATCAGTGATGGCTTGTTACACGCACCTTCATGCCGATGGCGTACCTGGCTGGGCGCCCGCGTTTGTCGAGGCGGCGTGCAGGTACCGGGCGATGTGTCGTGGCAGCATTGGCGGCGGCAGCGTGACGATGAATGTGGCTTAGGGTGTGGTGAGCGGTTTGCAAACCACCTAATGAAGCTGAAGAAACTGGGAACAGATTGACTAAGTAATAGAATAGATCGAGTGTATATTGTCGGTATGGCATGGATACGTGGCCGCCTTTGACCACCGATACCTGGCCGTTTGAGCCGTCAGAAAGACATGAACGGGAAAGTTTCACCGTGATAAAGATAGTCAAGAAAAAGAAAAAGAAGAAGCTGGGGAGTATGGGCTTTTCCGGCGGCGGCGCCGCGGGTGAACAGACACTCCTGCGACCCTTCGGCAAAACGCAACCGGCCCCCTGCGGCGCCGAGGGCTGTCCTAATCACAACCACATCCGCCCGATGCTGATGATTATCTCCAAGGCTGAAGATATGGGTCGGTCCATGGATGATGCGTACGCCGACGCCTGGAATATCTTCGCGGAAACTACGCCGTTCCATTCGGTCTGCGGTCGCGTTTGTCCGCATCCTTGTGAGAGTGCCTGTAACCGCAGGGAAAAAGAGGGTGCTGTCGGGATCAACGCGGTGGAACGTTTCATAGGTGACTTTGGGCTGGAGAAGAAACTCAAGCCACCGATGTTGACCGACAAAAAGCGTTCAGAAAAGATTGCGGTGGTCGGTTCCGGGCCGGCCGGCATGTCGTGCGCCTATCAGTTGGCGCGACGTGGTTATCCGGTCACTGTGTTCGAGGCTTTCCCCAAGTCCGGCGGCATGTTGCGCTACGGGATTCCGGACTACCGCCTGCCGCAGGATATCCTTGATGCCGAGATGCAGCGTATCCTCGACATGGGTGTCGAACTCAAGCTGAACACGATGGTCGGTCGCGACGTACCGGTGGACGATCTCAAGAAAGAGTACGCCGCGATTTTCGTCGGCCTCGGTGCTCATCAAGGCTTACAACTCAAGATCGAGGGCGAGGATGCGCCCAATGTCTGGACCGGGACTGACTTTCTGCACAAAGTGAACGAGGGCGAGATGATCGAGGTTGGTGATCATGTGGTTGTGATCGGTGGCGGTGACACCGCTATCGACGCTGCTCGCATGGCCCGACGTCTTGGCGCGAAGGCGACCATTCTGTATCGCCGTACGCGCACTGAAATGCCAGCTATCGAAGAAGAAATCGAAGGCGCCCTGGAGGAAGGGGTCGATATCCATTTTCTGGCCGCCCCGATCGAGATATACAAAGATGACGATAAGGCTACCGGCATGAAATGTCAGCAGATGGAGTTGGGCGAACCGGATGCGTCCGGTCGTCGTCGTCCGGTACCGATCGAGGGGGATACCTTTGATCTGCAGTTCAGCACTCTAACTGCCGCGATCAGTCAGCAACCGGATTTTACCGGTTTCACCGATCTGATCGAAGGCAGGGACTGGATCAAGACCGACGACAAATTCAAGACCAAGCTCGAGTCGGTTTTCTCCGGTGGCGACAACGTCAATCTCGGTTTGGTGATTGATGCTATCTATCACGGTCGACGGGCAGCCGAAGCAATCCACGAAATGGTTACCGGCGAAGCCATGTCCCCCGACAAGAAGCCTGAGGCCATTCATTTCGACAAGTTGCACCCCGACTTTTATGAGGAGATGCAGCGTCAACAGCCTGTCGTAATGCCGGTAGAGACCAGGTTCAAGGATATGAATGCCGAGATCACATCCACGTTCACGATTGAAGTGGCGACCGCTGAAGCCAAGCGGTGTATGAGTTGCGGTTTCTGTTTCGACTGCGGCGTCTGCTGGAGTCTTTGTCAGGACAGCGCTATCACCAAGTCGATGGTCAAGGGTGGTCCGGTGGTCGGAAAGCCGGAGTATGTTTATAAGCACGACGTTTGCACGGGGTGTAAGAAGTGTGCCGAGCAATGCCCGTGCAGCTGGCTGGAGATGCGATAGAGCGTACAAGTTATGAGTATCGAGTATAAACCAATTCACTATAGGTGACAAACTACGGAGGTCCAACGATGGCGACATTCACGCATGGTGAAGTAAGTATTGAGGTTGACGAAGACGGGTTCATGCTGGAGCCCGAAGAGTGGAACGAAGATATCGCCAAAGCGCTCGCAACGACCGAGGCTGTGGACGACCTGACCGAAGAACACTGGAAATTGGTGCACTATCTGCGCGACTACTATCTGAAGTTCGGGATTGCCCCGATGATTCGGAAGCTGTGCAAAGAGACCGGTTTCCCGCTGAAGAAGGTCTACGAATTGTTCCCGTCCGGTCCGGCCAAAGGCGCCTGCAAAGTCGCCGGCCTGGCCAAACCGACCGGCTGCGTGTAAGCAGTTAACGCTGTGGCGATAACGAACCAGCGCAGGAGTCCCTGATTCCTGCGACGTCAGGTCTCCCGGAGCCCTGACCTGCCGATTAGCACAGCGCATACAAATGTCGTCAGGCCTCTTGGTCTGACGGCGTTTTTGGAATCGAGTGATGTGGTATTGATGCTGTTGCAGACCTTGTTCGTCGGTCTGCGATAGCTTTGCGACTACTTGCGGCAGTGAATTCAGAAGAGCACTCGACTGACGTTTCCGAATGTGTATCGTCTGCTCCGGTGCTCGCAAAGGTTCTGACAAGCACGTCGGTTAATCCGGATCAATCGGTGTGTGTAACGACTTGAGGTGATGATTGTGACGTTGCAAGAGCTTCTGACCAAGAATAGAGAGAGAGTGGTTGAGAAGTGGCGTCAGGGAATTATCGATACCTATCCTGCCGACGGTCGTGAATTCCTGCGGCAGCAAGATGATCGTTTCGCTAACCCCATTGGATATGTCGTTCGCGAGGAAACCGATCGACTGTTCGAACACTTCGTCAAAGACATGGACCCCGAGGCCACGCGGTCATCGCTTGACAAGCTTATCCGCATCCGCGCCGTACAGGATTTCCTTCCATCCGAGGCGGTATCTTTCGTGCTGTTGCTCAAGCCGATCATCCGCAAGTTGCTGGCTGAGGAGATCAAGGCGCACGCGCTTCATGATGAATTGCAGGCTACGGAGGATGCTATCGACGGGATGCAACTGATGGCGCTTGATTCTTACACCATGTGTCGTGACCGCATCTCTGAGATCAAAGTGAACGATGCCCGACGCAGCACGGCCAAACTGATTGAGCGTCTCAATGCTCGCCTTGCCGAAAGCCCCGCAAGCAATAGCTTCAATAACGCTGACAGAGACAACGATAGATGATAACGGAGGAATAGGACAGCTTATGAATTTGTTTTTTTCGCTGGTGGTCATAGCAGTTCTCATTGTCCTGCCCTGGGTTCTGGTCGGTGCGGCCGGGCTGGACTATCTGTTCGGCGTGATCGTGCCGTACGTCGCCCTGGCCGTATTCGTAGTCGGCCTGATAATGCGGGTGCTCCAGTGGGCGCGCCTGCCGGTGCCGTTTCGCATCCCGACTACCTGTGGACAGCAAAAGAGCCTTCCATGGATCAAACCCAGCAAGCTGGAAAGCCCGTACTCTACCTGGGGTGTGATCGGTCGCATGCTTCTCGAAGTGCTCTTCTTTCGCTCACTGTTTCGCAACACCAGATCGGAGTTGAGAGATGGAGCCAGGCTGACCTATTTCGCTGATAAATGGCTTTGGGCCGGTGGCCTGGCCTTTCACTGGACTTTCCTGATTGTCGTTGCACGGCACTTCCGGTTTTTCCTTGAACCGGTACCGTGGTGCGTAAGTGTTATGGAGGGTCTTGACAGCTTCTTTCAGGTCGGCCTGCCGATCATCTATCTCACCGACGTTATCATTATCGCGGCGCTGACCTATCTTTTCTTCCGTCGCGTGGTCAATCCGAGACTTCGTTATATATCGCTGGCCGGTGATTACTTCCCATTGCTACTGCTTCTGGGGATTGCCGTCAGTGGTGTCTGGATGCGCTATTTCGACAAGACCGACGTCGTTGGTATCAAGGAACTAACCATGGGTCTGGTGACTCTGTCTCCCGTGGTTCCCGAAGGCATCAGCGCCCTGTTTTTTGTGCACTTGTTTTTGGTCAGCGCCTTGCTGATCTACTTTCCCTTCAGCAAGCTGGTCCATGCGGGTGGCGTGTTCTTTAGTCCAACACGCAATCTGGCCAACAACAACCGCGTCAAACGGCACATCAATCCGTGGGATTACCCGGTGAAAGTGCATACCTATGAAGAGTATGAAGACGAGTTCCGTGACGTTATGAAAGCGGCTGAGATGCCTCTGGAGAAGGAGTAGCTATGGCCGAAGACGTGAAAAAACCGGAAGAACTGATTCAGATAGATTACGGGCCGCCTAAGCGCAGTTGGATGGATCCTACTGTCAAGTTTGAGCGAGGGTCCTACAACTACGCCGCAGTTAAGGAGAATCAGGAATACCTCAGTTTGCCGTACCCGCGCAAATGGCAGCCGTACGAGGATGACTGGCAGTTACCCGACGGTTGGGAGGAGATCATTTTCAAGGGGTTTAAGGAGCGGCTGGAGAAGTACCGTTCATTGCGCATCTTTATGGACATTTGTGTTCGCTGCGGCGCCTGCGCCGACAAGTGTCACTTCTTCATCGGCAGCGGTGATCCCAAAAACATGCCGGTGTTACGGGCCGAACTCTTGCGGTCGGTCTACCGGAATGATTTCACAACAGCGGGCAAGGTTCTCGGCAAGTTCGCCGGTGGACGCAAGCTGACGGTCGGTGTGTTGAAAGAGTGGTTCTACTACTTCTATCAGTGCACTGAGTGTCGCCGATGCTCCGTCTTTTGCCCTTATGGCATCGACACCGCCGAGATCACCATGATGGCGCGCGAGTTGATGAACCTGATAGGTATCTCTATCGAATGGATCGGCACGCCGGTGGCGAACTGTTTTCGCACCGGCAACCATCTGGGCATTCAGCCGCACGGTTTCAAGGATAGTATCGATTTCGCGGTCGATGAACTGGAAGAGTTGACCGGCGTGCGTGTGGAGGCTCCGATCAACAAGAAGGGCGCGGAGATTCTGTTTGTCGCGCCGTCGGCGGACTACTTCGCCTCACCGCACTATTACACGCTGCTGGGGTACCTGCAACTATTTCATGAGATCGGTCTGGATTACACTTGGAGTTCATACGCATCCGAGGGCGGCAACTTCGGACTGTTCCATTCGGCCGAGATGATGAAACGGCTGAACTCCAAGATCTATATGGAGGCGAAACGCCTCGGTGTGAAGTGGATCATCGGCGGCGAGTGCGGTCACATGTGGCGGGTGGTGCATCAGTACATGGACACGCTGAATGGTCCGGCCGACTTCCTTGAGGAACCGGTCTCGCCGTTTACCGGCACGCGTTTTGAAAACACGCGCGCGACCAAGATGGTTCACATCTCGGAATTCACGGCGGATCTGATACATCATAATAAACTGAAACTCGATCCCAGCCGCAATGACCATTGGCGCGTGACCTATCACGACTCATGCAACCCCGTGCGGGCAATGGGTCTCCTGGAAGAGCCGCGCTACGTAATCAATAGCGTCTGCAACAACTTCCACGAGATGCCCGAAAACACGATCCGTGAACAGACCTTCTGCTGCGGTAGCGGCGCCGGGTTGGGTACCGATGAGAACTTCGAGATGCGCATGCGCGGTGGTTTGCCTCGGGCCAACGCCGTTCAGTATGTGCATGATACGCATGATGTGAACATTCTGTTGTGCATGTGCGCTATCGATAAAGCAACCTTGCCGCCTCTGCTGGAGTACTGGGTACCGGGAGTGGAAGTCGGTGGGGTTCACGAGATGGTCGGCAATGCGCTGATCATGAAAGGCCAGCACGACCGGCCTACCGATCTGCGTGGCATACCATACAAACAAGACGGAAGGGAGGGCGACGATAATGTATGATGCCGGAAAAGTGATTCTCGGAATCGTGGTGTTCCTCGCCCTGGTTACCTTTCCATTGTGGTATAACCTGGCCGGCGATGCCTCGGTGGCCGCCCCGGATTTGGAAAAAGCTGAGGGGACCCAATGTGTCGAGGACGCCGAGTGGATGCGTGGACATCACATGGACCTGCTCGATGACTGGCGTGATGAAGTCGTGCGTGACGGAGAGCGCTACTTCGTCGGACCGGATGGTCAGCGCATGGAGAAGAGCCTGTCCAACACCTGTCTCAGTTGCCATGTCAACAAGGACAAGTTCTGTGACCGTTGCCACAACTATATGAGTGTCGATCCTTATTGCTGGGACTGTCATGTTATCCCCAAGGAGGTGATGTGATGGGTATCGATAGACGGAAATTCTTCAAGGTCTCCGGTCTCACCGCCCTGGGGTTGGCCGGCGGTTCCGTGAGCAAGGTGTTCTCCAGGGAGACGCCGTATGGGGATTCGGTTCAGACCCGGACCTGGGGTACAGAGCCTCCCAAAGGTCCGCTTACGGCACAACGCTGGGCGATGGTGATCGATCTGCGCAAGTGTCACGAGCAGCCCGACTGCAATGACTGCGTTGCCGCCTGTCACAGCACGCACAACGTGCCCGATTGGGGTAACCCCAAGGACGAAGTCAAATGGATCTGGAAAGAATCGTTTGAGCATGCTTTCCATGATCAGGAGCATCCTTACCAACAGGAGAGTCTGAAGTATCTGCCGGCGCTGGTATTGTGCAACCATTGCGACAACCCTCCCTGCGTGCGCGTCTGTCCAACGGGGGCGACGTGGAAACGCGACAAGGACGGCATTGTCATGATGGACTGGCATCGCTGCATCGGTTGTCGCTACTGCGTGGTTGCTTGTCCCTATGGTTCGCGCAGTTTCAACTGGCGTGACCCGCGCCCGAAGATACAGAAGATTGAGCCGGACTTTCCGACCCGCTCGCGTGGGGTGGTAGAGAAGTGCACCTTCTGTGAAGAACGGTTAGCGCGCGGAATGTTGCCGGCCTGCGTGGAGGCGTGCAAGTACGGCGCCATGCATTTCGGTGATCTGGAAGACGCTGATTCAAATGTCCGGAAACTGCTCAGCGAGCGCTATACGATACGCCGCAAGCCCGGTCTTGGTACTAACCCCGAAGTGTATTACATAGTGTGAGGTACCAATGTTAGAAAAAGCGTTTGTTGGAGATAAGAAATACTGGGCCTGGGTGATCTCTCTTATGGCCGTGATTGGTGTCGCCACCCTGTTTTACCTTAGGCAGTATAGCGAAGGTCTGGGCGTCACCGGCCTGGGTCGTGATGTCACCTGGGGATTCTACATTGCACAGTTTACCTTCCTGGTCGGCGTGGCGGCATCGGCGGTAATGGTCGTACTGCCCTACTACTTGCATGATTACAAGGCGTTCGCCAAGATTACCATTCTCGGTGAGTTTCTCGCGATCTCGGCCGTGACCATGTGCATGACGTTCATTTTCGTGGACATGGGGCAGCCGTTCCGTATCGTCAACGTCTTTCTGTATCCGTCGCCGACTTCGATGATGTTCTGGGACACGGTATCACTCAGTGGTTACATGGTGCTGAACATAATCATCAGTCATGTTACGCTGGGTGCGGAGAAGCAGGGGATGGCCCCGCCGAAATGGATCAAGCCGGTCATCATTCTGTCAATCCCCTGGGCGGTCAGTATCCACACGGTCACTGCGTTCTTGTATGCCGGACTCGGAGCGCGCCCCTTTTGGATGACGGCGATTCTGGCCCCGAGGTTCCTGGCCTCTGCTTTTGCCGCCGGACCGGCCTTGTTGATTCTGTTCTGTCTGATTCTGCGCAAGGTTACGAAGTTCGACGCGGGACGCGAGCCGGTGCAGACACTGGCCAAGATCGTCACCTATGCTATGGCGGTCAATGTATTCTTCGTCTTGATGGAGGTATTCACGGCTGTCTATAGCGGCATCCCAGAGCACCTGGAGCACTTCAAGTTCATGTTCCTGGGGCTTGAGGGCAGCAGCATGATGGCTCCCTGGATGTGGGTGTCGTCAATACTGGCCGTCGTGTCATTGATACTATTGCTCAACCCGAAAGCGCGTCGCAATGAGTCGTGGTTGGTCATGGCCTGCATCGCGGTCTTCTTGTCGCTCTGGATCGACAAGGGGATGGCCCTGATAGTGACCGGCTTCGTGCCGTCCGTATTGGGCGCGGTGCCGACATACGTACCTACCGTGACCGAGTTGATGATCTCGCTCGGCATCTACGCGCTCGGTTTACTCATGGTGACCGTGCTGTACAAGATTGCGTTGTCGGTGCGGGGCCAGTGGGAAACTAAGAGGATTATCGAATCGCAACGCAGTCCGGTGAAGGCTGGTAGTTGAAGGTCGACGGCGCGTGAGAGTATCACCGTACTGACGGCAATAACAGGATAGTGATTTGCGGGTGGGGTTGTTTTCGGACAACCCCACTGTTATCTTAGGTGATGGACAATATCGGCGACAGATCAGATGTAGTCATTGTCGGCGGCGTGGCCTGCGGTCCCAAGGCCGGCGCCACGCTGGTCCGTCGGCTGCCCGGTGCTA
Source organism: bacterium (assembly GCA_030612965.1). Taxonomy (GTDB): domain Bacteria; phylum Zixibacteria; class MSB-5A5; order GN15; family FEB-12; genus JAJRTA01. The sequence goes on along the minus strand of JAUWMW010000004.1, from coordinate 15,034 downwards.
AGATTACCCTTTTTCAAAGGGAGTCCTTGTTGTCCTATGGCACTTGCGGGATGCCGTACTATGCCGCCGGTGAGATTCAGAGCTTCGACGAGTTGACGATAACCTCCTACGGTGTGCCCAGGTCCGCTGACTTCTTCAAACGAACCAAAGGATTTGATGTCTTTACCGATGCCGAAGTGACAAGTGTCAACCGTGCGCAGAAAACTGTCACCGTAAGGCTGCTGGCCAACGGCGAGACGTTTGAACACGGTTACGACAAGCTCGTTGTCGCTACCGGTGCGATTCCCAATGATCCGCCCTTTGAAGTTGCGTCCACCGATCGCGTTCGATCCTTCACCCGTCCCGACGACGCCATTCGTTTTCGCAAACTGGTCGAAAAGGGGAAGGTCGGTCGGGTAGTTATCGTCGGTGGCGGGTTCATTGGATGCGAACTGGTTGAGGCCGCCGCAGGGCTTTGGGGTCTTGAGACCGTTCTGATCGAGAAGGAGAATCAGGTTCTGCCGTTACTGCTCGATCCGGAGATGGCGCGCATGGCTGAGACCGAGATGAAGCGTCAATCGGTGCAAGTACATACCTCGACAGCCGTTCAGAAGATAGATGAGGACGATTCGGGCACGGTTCTCGTGCGCCTTGATGACGGCCGTACCATCGAAACAGATTACGTAGCGCTCTGTCTTGGTGTGCATCCTGAGATTACGTTAGCTCGGCAGTGTGACCTGAGATTGGGCGAGACGGGCTGCATCGAAGTTGACAATCGCATGCGCACCTCTGACCCCGATATCTATGCCGGCGGCGACTGTGTGGAATCGCACCACCTCGTGACCGGTCGGCAGATTTTCCTGCCTTTGGGGTCGCTGGCCAATCGGCACGGGCGCGTGATCGCGGAGAGTATTGCCGGTTATGAAACGACCTTCCCAGGTGTAGTTGGCGCCTGCGTGATGAAACTGTTCGATACCAATATCGGTAGCGTGGGACTTAGCGAGACGGCGGCAACTGAGGCGGGCGTTGAGGCGCAGGTGGTCACCGGCGTTTTCATGGACAAACCCGACTACTACCCGGAAGCTGCTTCGATGGTGCTTAAGATGGTCTATGCCGACGATGACATGCGCCTGTTGGGTCTGCAAGCTATCGGCGCCGGGGATATTTGTCGGCGTATCGATGTCTTCTCAATGTTCCTGCGGCACGGCGCCGCCGTGAGTGATCTGATTGATCACGAACATGGATATGCGCCTCCTTATGCAGAAGCGCTGGACCCCTTGCACCACTTGGGGGCGATGGCGCAGGCGCAGGCTCGCGGTACAAACTTTATGACTCCGGGGACTCCGGACGAAATCGCATCCCGATTCTCCACACCGAGTGACATCGTCTGGCTTGATGTGCGCGAAAAGGAGGAGGTAACAGCGACTCCGTGGGCGATCCCCGACGGTCACGGCAAGGCCGTGAGCATTCCACTGAATGACCTCCGGGATCGTCTTGAAGAGCTTGACCGGTCGGCTGAGGTAGTTATTGTCTGTCGTCGCGGTCCGCGCTCTTACCAGACAGCGTTAATTCTCGCGCAGGCGGGGTTTGAGAACGTACACTTTATTGGCGGCGGCACGACCGCTGTCGGGAAAATAACGGGATCTTGATAAGATGAGTTCGCTGAGTTCAGACAACCTAAGTGCGTCCGGATGGGGTCTGGTCATGTGCGGGATCAATCACAAGACGTCGCAGTTGGAACAGCGGGAACGCCTTCAGATCGGCCGGGAGTCTATTGCATCGGCCCACGCCGGTCTCGCCTCGCTTCCGGGGGTGCAGGAGGCGCTGATCGTATCGACCTGCAACCGCATCGAGTTCTACATGGTTGCGCGGCGCAAAGACGATCCCTTCGATATCGCAGTCGCGTTCTACCGGAAGTTTCGCGAGATCGATATAACTGCGCTTCGTGAGAATTTCTACGTCGCCAAAGGCAAACATGCCGCCGCTCACCTCTTTCGCGTGGCCGCCGGAATCGACTCGATGGTTCTTGGTGAAAATCAGATTCTCAGTCAGATCAAGGATGCTTACAGCTCGGCCTGTGCTGTCAAAGTAGCCGGTAAGATAATACATCGCCTTTTTCACCAGGCCTTTCGCGTCGGTAAACATGTACGCACAGAAACTGACATGGGCAAAGGCAGTTGCTCTATGAGTTCAGCGGCAGTCGAGTTGCTCAAGAGCCATTTGGATGCCGAGGCACGTCCGGCAATTCTGTTTGTCGGCGCCAGCAAAATGATAGGACTGGCGGCCTCGAGTTGGAGCCGACTGCACCATAGTCAAATGATGTTTGCCAACCGCACGGAAGCTGCATCGGAAGTGTTGGCCGCGAAGTACGGAGCATCCCACTACTCATTGGACGATCTCCCGTCGCTGCTGGCTGAAGCCGACGTCGTCATAAGCTGTACCGGATCGCCTGAGCCGATCATAACGCACGCCATGCTTCAGGCGCATCTGGATGCCTGCCCATCGCACAAGTTGATGATAATGGATATGGCTGTTCCCCGCGATGTCGAATTCGACAAGAACGGCCATTCCGATTTGACTGTCTTTGACCTCGATGATATCCAACGATACGTGAAGGAACAGCAGTCGATTCGGGCGGCGGCGATACCGGATGCGGAACGACTCGTTAACGAGCGACTGAGCGAATTCGCGTATTGGTATGACCACGTTCGCAATGAAATGACTTTTGCACGGTTAATGGAAGATTTCGAGCGCGTTCGTCGCGAGGATCTCGACTTGCTTCTGGGAGATTTACCCGTGGACGTCCGCAGCAGAGTGGATGCGCAAACCAGCCGGTTGGTGCAGAAGCTGGCTCAGATGAAGATGACCACGGGGGCCGGCGGTTCCCCTGACACGGAGTAGACAACGATGGCCAACAAGTACTTGCCGATAGGTATCTCGGTAGCCACGCGAACCTGCCTGGTGGTGGGCGGTGGGGCCGTCGCCCTGCGCAAAGTGGAGACTCTTCTCGACTATGAGACCAGGGTTACGGTGATCGCCCCCAAGCCGGATGCCAAGATCGAGTACCACGCCGAACAGGGCAGAATCGCACTGATAAAGCGTGAGTACACTTCGCCCGAGGCCGGTAAGTATGGTCTGGTGATTGCGGCCTCCAGCGTGGCGTACGTGAACAAGGAAGTGTACAAAGATGCGATCGCCGCTCGCGTGCCGGTGAATGTCGTCGACAACCCACCCTTATGCGATTTCGTTTTTCCTGCTATCACTAAACGAGACTGTCTGACGGTGGCGGTGTCGACCGACGGTCAGGCGCCCTTTCTAGCCGGTTTCCTGCGTGAGTTCCTGGATGGTATCTTTCCGGACCGGTGGTGTCGGATCGCCGGGTACGCCGGCAAGTTCCGTCGCATGGTCATGAAGGAGGGTCCCAAAGAGGCTGAGGAGAAGAAGCAATGTCTCCAGCGCTTCCTCAATGCAGACTGGAAGGCCATGTTGAAAGATAAAAACGAAGAAGAGATTGAGGCAGAGTTCCAGAACTGGCTGAAGGTGTAGCGCCGGACGCAGTGTCTGCGAAGTAGAGTGCAAAAGGCAATGAGCAAGAGCACCGGTAAAGTTTATCTCATCGGCGCCGGTCCGGGTGATCCGGAACTGATAACGCTACGCGGAATGCGTCTGCTCAAAGAGTGCGATGTCGTCATCTATGACCATCTGGTGCCGGACGAACTGGTCACCCTCTTGCCGCGCCGGGTCGAGAAGCACTACGTTGGAAAACTGGCCGGTTCGCACCTGATTCCGCAGAGCGAGATCAACGACCTGATGGTCAAGCTGGCCCGCGACGCCAAGAATGTGGCGCGGTTGAAAGGCGCCGATCCTCTGGTGTTCGGACGCGGCGGGGAAGAGGCACGATACTTGCGGGCACATGGCATCGAGTTCGAGTTCGTGCCCGGCGTGACGGCGGCAGTGGGTGCTGCGGCGTACGCTGGCATCCCATGCACCGATCGGACCAAGGCCTCCTTTGTCGTATTCGCTACCGGTCACAAGGCGGTGGACAGTTCGCGTCCTCCGGTTCCCTGGGAGCAACTGGCCAAACTTGAGGGTGGGACGCTTTCGGTTTACATGGGTGTCGGTGAGATACAGGGCATCGTTGAAAGACTCCTGGCTTCCGGGATGCCGCCCGACACGCCCGCCGCGGTTATCGAGCGAGGCACCCATCCCACGCAGAGATGCTTTGTCGGCACGGTTGCGACTCTTCCCAATCTGGTCAATGACAACGATGTGAAACCGCCGGCGCTCTTCATGGTCGGTGAAGCGGTCGGACTGCATACTGAGTTGGACTGGTTCGGGAAGGGTCCGTTGCACGGTCTTCGCATATTAGTGTTGCGACCGGCCAATCAAGCGAGTGAACTGTATCAAACACTACGGGACCATGGCGCCGAGGTGATGCCTTATCCATCGATTGCAACCGAGGAAATTGTTGACGAAAAAGCATGGTCGGCCTGGCGGAAAATCGACCGTGCAGAGCGCTGGTTGATTTTCACCAGCGAAAACGGCGTGCGTTATTTCATACGCCAATTCGCGGACCGCATCGGTGACATCCGGCGGTTATCAGCTTTCAAGATAGCGGCAATTGGATTCGGCACGGCGCGGGCTCTGAAGAAACATTACTTGGCGCCGGATTTCGTTCCGAGCATTGGTACCGTCAAAGGACTGGCGACAGAACTGGTCGAGAAGTACGACTGGTCGCACGCTGCGGTGGTGCGGGTGCAGGGGAACCTGTCTGACTCCACCGTGCCCGACGTGCTCGGCAAAGCCGGGGCGGAAGTCATACCGATGGAAGTGTACCGCACATACACCCCCGAATGGCCGGTCGGATTCAAGCGCAAGCTCCTGCAAACGCCACCCAATGCCATCTTGTTCAGCAGCGGTTCAACGGCCGATGGACTACGCGCGCTGTTGAGCGACGAGGAATTCGAGAAGGTGACAGCGCAGGCGCAGATCGTATCGATCGGTCCATCGACCACTCGCGTCATCGAATCACACGGGCTGAAAGTGACAATCCAGGCCAGGCACCATTCGGTACCGGGGTTGGTGCAGAAGTTGGTTGAGTTCTATCGGTCACGGTCACAATGAAGAAGCGCCCATGAGGGGCGCTTCGAAGACTTCTGATTAGGAATATCGGCTCGCATGACAGTGGTTGCCGCCCGCCGCGTGTGAAGACCCGGTGGGCACCAGCAGGACTATAGACTCATCCGTAGGGATACATCCCTTTCTTGATCGTCTCAAGGTTCTCGAGAATCTTGTTGTGCTTCTCCTCGTCGATAAGCAGGTAGTCGAGCAAGTACTCCTGCACCACCATCTTCCTGCCCTTGAGAGCTATCAAAGCTGCTTCGGCAAACTTGATGGTCTGTTTTTCCAGTTCAATGTGTTTCTCGATCAAACTCCAGACCTGGCCGAGCTCATCAGGGTCGAGTGATACCGTTTTGTGCTCGAGGCTGTCGGAGATAAACTCCTGGACACGGTAGTGCATCTGCGAATCGCGCTGGATGATCTCCATAACCATGCGGACAACCGGGTTCTCGGTTTTCTCAATGACCTTGCCGGTCGAGGCCACCGACGCGTTTTCCACCTTCTGCCATTTCCGCATGTTGGTGACGATTTCTTGCTGGATTTCCTTGGTAGACATTTAGAGTCCTCTCCTGCTGTCTTCAGACAAACATGGATTACATTAAGCTGCGTTCAGAAAAAGTAACACCCCGCGGACCGGAAAGTTTCAGTTATTCCCTGACAGTCTAGGCTTAAATTGATCTATATTCTCCACGTCCGCATAAAACAGCGACGAGGCATCGATGTCCAGGAACCGGTTGTGTCGCAATAGTCCACTAAAAATGCCGGTGGGAGTAGCCCGAAGCAAAGAAAGCGATGATGGCACAGAGCATCATCGTGCCAATCGACTATCTGTCCACTGCCGATCCGACCGTGTGCTTATGTGCGTGTCTCGCGACCGATCTGCTTGGCGTAAACCAAAGCCATAGTGCGGTAGAACATGTGCGCAAACTTCGAGTACGGCATGTACCACAGCAAGAAGAACACCACCAGCATATGGGCAAAGTAGTTGGCATAAGCAAGTAACGGAACACCGACCAGTCGGGTGAGCCAAGAGAGCATTCCAGTCAGTCCAACCAGAAACATAATCCACAGGAAAAGATAGTCGCTGTATCCGTTGGCGCCGACCTTATCACGATTGGCTTTGCGGCGGACAATCAGCCAGATACTACCAAACATCAGAGCTACACCGCTGATGGCTCCCAGTATCTTGACCGGGTTAGGCAGATTGATAGGCAGTTCGAAAAACGGCTGCCAGTTCTCCAGCCCCAGCAGTTGCAGGTAGTGTGGTATGAAAATGAAAACGAAAACGCAGCCGGTCGTAATCATGGCGCCGACAAAGCCAAACATCAGAACCATGTGGCCTAAATACCGAGCCTTGTTGGCTTCGCACTTGTTGAAGCGGCTATGCGAGATTATTTCAATCACCGTTTTCATCAGGGCTGAGACGAACGACAGTTTCCTGGGTTGCCCATCGATTTGCAGCCCTTTCCAGAAGCGAAGGAAACCAATCGCTGCGAAAATGAAGATCAGGATATTTCCGAACACGAACAGCGCATCTACAGAGCTGTGAGGCAGGAAGATGTTGTAGTCAATGACACTGCTGGTCAGAAAATCGTACGATCCGTTGGTCTGCGGCGCAAAGGCGAGAATGCAGGCCATCAGTATCAGCGCCGGAACCAGAAACAGGATCGGCAGAGCCGAGGGTTTTGCCAGAGCCTTGCCCATGAACGAGGGGAAGGAGGCGCGTTTGTAAATCGACGAGCGCACAGCCGCAAGGGCATCTCCCGGTCGTGCTCCGCGGGGACAATATGTGGTGCAGTCGCCACACTGGTAACAAAGCCAGATATCCGGATCACTGATCAATTGATCGGCCTGACCCCACTGGGCCATCAACATCTCCTTGCGGGGAAACGGTCGATCAGCCGGTGACAGGTTGCAGACCGCGCAGCATGTGGCACATTGGTAACATTTATTGACATCGGCTCCGCCGGCGGATCTGAGTTCCTTAATGAATCCCATGTCGGGCGGGGTCATCTCTACGCTGGCCATTTACGCGCTCCTTTTCCACAGTTGGGTATCGTGCTGCCTTGAAGGCACGTTTTTCCAAACCTCAGAAATTGGTGCGGCAGACCGCGACTGTCAAACTTTTTGTTATTTTTTTCACAAACTCAGCCACGTCATAGGGACGATTCTGTAATGGCGATCCCAATTGCGATTGTTCTGGTAGTTCTTTCGACATGCGCAGAAAGTCGCGAGAACCGCCGGAACTCGACCTTGTCGGACAACCTCTGTAATCAAAGCAATCCGGGGATCTAGGGGATGTCTTTTGCCAAGACTACCCGATCTTGATCGGTACGGCTGCAATCTCCATATGCAGGCTCGATCAATACCCCGAAAACAACGGGAAATCGCTTATTGCAGAAGGTGACTGACGAGCGGCGATTAGGGAAGACACATGACCCATGACACCCTATTTAGTACCAATAATCCCTGCGACAGGAAATCTCCGTATACTCATTGTTGGTAAGCATATGGAAATTACTGGAATTGGCAACGGGTTGTTAAAGAAGATGTTAGGGCCACAAGTATTCAAACGGAAAGTTAAAATATTCACAAAATCTGTATTTTTCGCTTGACAGTGCTTGTGAAAAAAAGTACTATACCACTTGGATTGTGTTAATCGTATAGAGGACAAAACGAGTAAAGAAATTCCTGATTTACCCAATAGATAGTGAAAAAAGTACATGCCCATCCTTGAACGGATGGGCCGAAGATCACTCGTAACACGACAGGTAAACGCACTATGGCTGCATCAAAACTGATTCCTCCGCACGGTAGCGACACGCTGACCATCTGCCTCCTGGAAGGCGCCGAGCGGACAGCAGAACTAAAAAGGGCCGAAGGACTACCCAGGGTAGTCATGACCACGCGCGAGACCGGTGACCTGATTTTCATGGGCATCGGCGGTTTCACACCGCTAACCGGCTTTATGGGTCAGGCCGATTGGAAAGGCGTCTGCGAGAAGATGACTCTTGCCAACGGTATTTTCTGGCCGATTCCGGTGACGTTGTCGCATGATGAAAAACTGGACGCGGGCACTGAGATCTGTCTGGTTTCAGGCGAAACCAGTGAGATCATGGGTACGATGAAAGTCACCGAATCTTACCAGATCGACAAGGAATTCGAGTGCAAGCATGTCTACACCACCAACGACCCGGAACATCCCGGAGTGAAGATGGTGATGGAGCAGAAGGCATGGAATATCGCCGGTCCGGTGAAGGTGCTTTCAGAGAGCTACTTCCCAGAGGAGTTTAAGGATGTATACCAGCGTCCGGCGGAAAGCCGCAAGATATTCGAGGAAAAGGGCTGGACGACGATCGCTGCTCTACAGCTTCGCAACCCGATGCATCGTTCGCACGAGTACCTGGCCAAGATCGCCTTGGAAGTCAGCGACGGGCTGTACATTCACCAACTGGTCGGCAAGCTCAAGCCCGGTGACATCCCGGCCGAAGTGCGCGTGAAGTGCATCGACACCCTGGTAGAGCTCTACTTCGACAAGGGCCGCGTGGTCTGCGGCGGTTACCCGCTCGACATGCGTTACGCCGGACCGCGTGAAGGCCTGCTGCACGCCGTGTTCCGTCAGAACTTCGGCTGCTCCCACATGATCATCGGCCGCGATCATGCCGGTGTCGGCAATTACTACGGTCCCTTCGATGCTCAGGATGTTTTCTTTGAGCTTCCCGAGGGTGCGCTTCAGTGCAAGATGCTGCCGATCGACTGGACCTTCTGGTGTTACAAGTGCGGCGGTATGGCCTCCATGAAGACCTGCCCGCACGCCAAAGAGGATCGTCTTTTCCTCAGCGGCACGGCCCTTCGCAAAGCGCTCTCCGAAGGTGGGGATGTGCCGGCTGAGTTCAGCCGCCCCGAGGTGCTGGCCATTCTGCGTGAGTACTATGCCAGCATCGAGGAAGAAGACAAGGTCGAGGTCAAGATGCACGGCCACGCCACTGGTGACGCAAAGAAGTAACGAGATAGAGACAGAGACAATACGAGTTTGAATACACGCTACTAAGCATTAGTCATTAAGGAGGATTCAATGCCGAGTTTTGTGATTGTTGACAAGTGCGACGGGTGCAAGGCGCTGGACAAGACCGCATGCCAGTACATTTGCCCCAACGACTTGATGGTTCTGAACAAAGACCTGATGAAGGCGTACAATCAGGCCCCGGAAATGTGCTGGGAGTGCTACAGTTGCGTCAAGATCTGCCAGCCGCAGGCAATTGAGGTGCGTGGCTACGCCGATTTTGTACCGCTCGGCGCTATGGTAACTCCGTTGCGGAGCACCGACGCCATTATGTGGACCGTCAAGTTCCGAAACGGTACTCTGAAGCGGTTCAAGTTCCCGATCCGGACCACGCCGGAAGGCTCAGCGGTGCCCGATGGTGGGTTCTCCACGATGCCCGATGACCTGGGCGACCAGCAGCTCATGGGCGAGCCGGAGTGTCACGGATGTAACAGCGACATGGTGCCTGTCAAGTAAGAAAGGATCGGTTCAAACATGCCGAATTTTGAAACTGTAGAAGTCACCACTGATGTTCTGATTTGCGGTGGTGGTATGGCGGCCTGCGGAGCAGCCGTTGAGGCGTCTTACTGGGCGAAGAAAAACGGCCTCAAGGTTACTTTGGTCGACAAAGCTGCGATGGATCGTTCCGGCGCGGTGGCCATGGGTCTTTCGGCTATCAACCAGTACGTTGGCGTCAAGGACGGCGAGAACAGCATCCACGACTATGTTGACTACGTCCGCAACGACCTTATGGGCATCACCCGTGAGGATTTGGTGGCGAATATCGCTCGCCACGTCGATTCCACAGTTCATCTGTTTGAAAAGTGGGGTCTCCCGATTTGGAAGGATGCCGATGGTGCTTATGTCCACGAGGGACGCTGGCAACTCATGATCAACGGTGAGTCCTACAAGGTGATCGTGGCCGAAGCGGCCAAGAACGCCCTCGGTATAGACAACATCTACGAGCGCATCTTCCTGACCGAGCCGCTCTTGGACGACAAGGGCAATTGTGTCGGAGCGGTCGGTTTCTCGGTCCGTGACGACCAGTTCTACGTCTTCAAGGCCAAAGCTGTGGTCGTCGCCATGGGTGGCGCTGTGCACGTCTTCAAGCCGCGGAGTTCCGGTGAGGGCCTGGGTCGTTCCTGGTATCCTCCGTTTAACTCCGGCGCCAGCGCGTATTTCACGCTCAAGGCGGGCGCTGAGATGACCTGCCAGGAAGTTCGTTTCATCCCGGTGCGCTTCAAGGATGCCTACGGCCCGGTTGGTGCCTGGTTCCTGTTGTTCAAGTCCCGCGCCACCAACGGCCTGGGTGAGAACTATATGGAAACTCGTCGTGACGAACTTCAGAACTGGAAACCGTATGGCCTGGTCAAGCCGGTTCCGGCCAACCTGCGTAACTGGCTGATGATGCTCGACGTGATGGATGGCAAAGGCCCGATCTTCATGCGGACCGAAGAGGCTATAGGCAAGATCGCCGATGAGGTTCCGGATGAAAAAGAGCGTAGGAAAAAACTCAAAGAGCTTGAGAGCGAAGCCTGGGAAGACTTCCTGGATATGACGATCTCGCAGGCTATTCTCTGGGCGGCTACCAATACCGCTCCGGAAGAGAAGCCATCCGAGATCGCGGCCTGCGAGCCGTACTTCATCGGTTCCCACTCCGGCGCTTCAGGCGCATGGCTCAGTGGTCCCGAAGATCTTGCTCACAAGGACTACTTCTGGGGTTATGCCCAGATGACCACGGTCAAGGGTATGTTCGCGGCCGGTGACGCTTCCGGCGCTTCCAGCCACAAGTTCTCCTCCGGCTCGCACGCCGAGGGTCGTATTGCGGCTAAGGCGGCGGTGAAGTTCGCTGTCGAGAACACCGAGGAGCCTAAGGTTGATGCCGCTAAGGTGGAAGAGCTCAAGAAGGCGATCCTGGCTCCGCTGGATCGGTTTGAAGAGCACAAGAACTACACCTCCGATGCGGACACCAACCCGAACTACATCCGTCCGAAGATGTTCATGTTCCGTTTGCAGAAGATCATGGACGAGTACGCGGGCGGTGTCTCCACGCAGTTCACCACCAGCAAGCCGCTTCTGGAGAAGGGCCTCGAGTTGATCGACTTCCTCAGGGAAGACTCCCTGCAACTCGCTGCTGAGGACAAACACGAGCTGATGCGCTGTTGGGAAAACGTCCACCGGATGTGGCAGGCCGAAGCCCATGTGCGGACCATCCTCTTCCGTGAGGAAACGCGCTGGCCGGGCTACTACTTCCGCTCGGATACTCCGAAGATGAAGGATGACTGGGAAGTGTTTGCTAACTGCAAATGGGATCCGGCGTCCAACAAATGGGAAATGATGAAACGTGAGATTCACCACGTTTTCTAGTTGTGACTTCGGTTTGAATGTGATACGACAAGTCCTCTGGGCAATTCGCCCGGAGGACTTTCAATTGAAGGTGTTGATGACCGGTCCTCCGTCATCCCCGCCATATTCTGTCACCTCCGCGAAGGCGGGGGCCAGTCTTCCTCCGCGACATGAACGACTGGCTTTGGCCAGTATGACAGGCAAGCCTGATGCTCGCGCTGTGCGCGGCAGCGTGATGGAGCGTTTGTGTACAGTTTTGTGGGCGGCCTATGTCCACATGCGCCGCCGTGAGACTGGACTTGATCGGGTGGCTTGATCGGACGGCAGATGTGGACATCTGCCGTTCACCTAGACCCCTGGTCCTCTCCATGCCCATCTCCGTACTAACATCACAATCAATGAGGCACAAACAACTTGCCGATAGGTATAAGAATGCAATATACTCCGGCTGTCTTTGCCGCTGGTACCGGACGGAACCACCGGTGGCGACAGTAACGAGATTGAACGTTAACAGGAAGTGCTGATGATCAGACTCTTATTGATAACAACTGCCTTGACGATTCTGGGATCGCTCCCAGTCTGGCCGGCGGGCGTTGCCCAGGAAGAAATCTACCGCGCCCGTGACCGCGTGATGCCGGCGGTGGTGCATATCCAGCCGGTGATCAAGAACTATCGTACCGGTGAACTGGAGAAACAGGCGGTGGTCGGTTCCGGTGTGATTTTCCACCCGGATGGCTACGTCGTGACCAACTATCATGTAGCCGGCAAGGCCGAACGAATCCTGTGCACCCTTTACGACAAGGAAGTGGTGTCGGCTGAGTTCATCGGTGGTGATCCCCCGACTGATATCGCTGTAATCAAGCTGAAACTGGATGACTACACCGGGAAGATTCACACCGCCGAATTCGGCAATTCCGATTCGATCGAAGTCGGCCAGTATGTTCTGGCTATGGGATCGCCACTGTCGCTGTCAAGATCGGTTTCGGCCGGTGTCATCTCGACTCGGGATCGCTATTTCTCCAGTGAAGTGCGACTGCCCTCGGGCGAGCGGACCGGTCGCTACAATCTTTGGATACAGACCGATGCAGCCATAAACCCCGGCAACTCCGGCGGTCCGCTGGTCGACATGGCGGGTCGCGTGGTCGGTATCAATTCGCGGGCCACAATGTTTGCCAACAATCTTGGGTTCGCTATCCCCGTCAATGTAGTCAAAGGGGTCACCGAGGCTATTATCAAAGACGGCAAGGTCACCCGTAGCTGGATCGGTCTGCACTGCCAGGCGATGCAGGAGATGGAAGTCCACTTTGGTACCGCCGTCAACTCAGGGGTGTTGATCTCATCGATAGACGCCGGTTCTCCGGCCGAAGCCGCCTTTCTGAAAGCGGGTGATGTTATTCTGGCCGTTGACGACCAACCGGTGTCGGCTCGGTTTGCGGAGGAACTGCCCGCCTTCTACGCCCTGATTGCCAATCGCACTCCCGGTAGCGACATCGAGCTCAAGCTGCTGCGTGGTGAGCAGGAGTATCGTTTCTCCCTTGAGACCAGGCCGCTGGGAGACTTGCAGGGCGAGGATTTCGAATGTAAGAACTGGGGTTTCACGGTCAAGGCTATCACTCAGCAGATGCAGATCGAAAACCAACTCGAAGACACCTCCGGCGTGTATGTGGTTGGTGTCAAGAGAGTAGGCTCGGCCGATCAGGGGGGGCTGCGGCGCGATGATGTGGTTTTGCAGGTGAACGATTACCCGGTAGCGGGGCTGAGTGACTTCACTCGTCTGTATCAGCAACTCGACGAATCCGATGCCGAACGCATTCTCTTAACCGTCAAAAGAGGCGGAGCCAGGCGCTTTGTGCTTCTGAAAACCGACGATGAACAGGGAGAACCAACCGATGAATAGCGCCAGAAGTAGAAACCTCTCGCAGTCTGTGGCTTTAGTTGGATTGCTCCTGGTTTTCCTGGGCGGCCTGGCTCCCTCGGGCTGGGGACAGGAGTTCGACTTTGAACACCTACATAAGAAAATTCAACCATTTACGGTGATCATTGATATGGAATTGGAGATATCCTTCGGCGTTCACTCCACTGAACAACAGGAGCGGTATCTCGGGACCATTGTTACCGAAGACGGGTTGGTGATGTTCAATGGTAGCGACCTATCGGGCGCCGGTTTCATGTCTGCCATGCCGGGTATCAGTGTGACCACAGAGCCAACCAGTATCGAAGTCTCAAGCCTGGACGGCGCCTCTTACGACGGCGAATACCTGGGTGTTGATCGCTTCACCGGAATTGGTTTCATCAGGATTATCAGCGCCGACGATCAATCTTTCCGACCGATTAAATTCAAAGACCGGAGCAAGTTTGAGGTGGGCGAATGGCTGGCGCTTTACATGCTGCTCCCGGAGTTCATTGATCCGCCGATAGCGGCTGACGTCGGTATGGTATCATCATTGGTGCAGTCGCCGGTTCGTTTTGCTTTGACCGTTGGCTTCCATCCGCTGCAAACGACGTCGGTGCTTTTTGACGAGGATATGGAGCCGGTGGGTGTCCTGGGTTCTTTGATTGACCCGGCCGCGGCCGGTCACGATGCCGCAGGCCTGATGGAGGCGCTCGGTCGATTTGGGGTGCCGCTTCTCGGTGTCATCACCACCGATCGCCTCGAGCGGATTATTGCCGACCCACCGACTCGCACCGGTGAGGACCGCGGCTGGTTGGGGATCAGACTTCAGGCGCTGACTTCCGACATCGCCGACTACTGGGGGCTGGGCACTTCCGGTGGTATTATCGTCAACGAAGCCCTGAGAAATTCGCCGGCCGCCAAAGCCGGTTTGCAGGTGGGTGATGTTATCATTCTGGTGAACGGGGAACAGGTTGTTGTCGACCGCGACGAGAACCTGACCATATTCCAGCGCCGGATCGCTGAGTTGGGTCCGGGCGCCTCGGTCGAGATGACAGTCCTTCGCACGACTAACGGAACGGTGGACACGTTGACCCTGTTGGCTTCGTTGGAAAAAGCTCCCATCGGCCCTACCGACGCACCTGAGTATGAGAACGAGCACCTCGAATTCAAGGTGCGTGATCTGGTTTTCGACGACTACCTCTATCTGAACCTGGACCCCGCAACCTTCAATGGTGTCTTCGTGTCCAGGATGGACCAGGGTGGTTTGGCAATTATCGGCGGCCTCCAGTTTGGCGATATCATCCAGCGTATTGGAGAAACGGAGATCAGTTCTGTTGATGACGCCCGGACAGCTATGGAACAAGTCGAAGAGACCAAACCCAGCGAACTGATTCTGTTGGTTTGGCGCAACAACCAGACTATGTTCGTCAACATCAAGACCGATTGGGATTGAGCCTTTCCGACGGCTCCTCTGCGGGCGTTCTCCACGCTTCAGGTGCTGTCAGGCGACTCGCCTGACAGCCATCACGTGCGAAGGTAGGCGTCGGGCGGGGTCGCCCGACACCACCCGAACAGCGACACGAGTGTCTTTGGTCGCTCGCAACGACGAGAAAAGGAGCTTCTCAACAGCCTACCAGGTTCTTCCTGTTGCT
>JAUWMW010000081.1 GCA_030612965.1 bacterium | reverse complement strand
CCAGAGACCTGACCTACAAGATGTCGAAACCACAGGGGTTTCGACCTACCGGATGGATTCCCGCCTACGCGGGAATGACATTTGGTCACGACACACACATTGTCTTGGTGGTGTCGGGCGACCCCGCCTGACACCAGATATCTTATTTTGTGGGCGGCAGACGTCCTCGTCTGCCCCTTGATTACCTTGGATCGTCCTTCAAACGGGCAGACCGGGAGGTCTGCCGCGCACAATATCATGGATTATTGGAAGGTTCCCTGCGCGGGAATGACAGGTGGTCACGAGGCGCGCGAAGCGCAAAGTGCAGGCTATATCTGTTGTCAAAGAGCCAAAAAAGGACGGCCGCATAAGCCGCCGATATCTAAATGGAGCAGATGGGGATCGAACCCACGACCTCCACGTTGCGAACGTGGCGCTCTCCCAACTGAGCTACTGCCCCGGAAACGTCGTGCCTTCTATCCGGAGGGAAGCAAGCAACTACTCCCGTCCGGAGCGAAATAACAATAATACAATATGGTCAACCGGCCAAGCGATTTCTCCGGCGGTCGATGGCACTAACGACATCGAGGCGGAGGCGGACCGCTTGTGAAAGCGTAGTCGATCAGATACACCAGATCAGCGATATCCACTAACTCCAAGCCGTCACCATTGACATCAGCCTCCTCCATGCAGACCGGCGGCGCACCTAACTGGAACATATAGTTGATCAAATGTACGATGTCGGCGATGTCGATCGGCGGTGAGTCCTGGTGGTTGATATCACCCCGGTGGCGACAGCAACGAGGGGCGTTGAGAATCTCTTTCATCCTGGTGATGGACTCCAGCCGGTCGGCACCCTGCCCCACCGCTAGCTTGTATCGAACGAACTGGCTGTCGCCGGGTGCAAACGTAAACGGCCCGCTGCTGCCAAAGAATCGCCGATCGGAAGGATCAAAGTCGAGGTCCCCGCTGCCGGTTACGGGATCGCCGGGATGCATATACCTGGTGCCGTTGGGAAACGGCGATCCGTTAGCCTGGAGCCCTTGCATATAATTGTAAGTTTCGTTGAAGTCGTTTGGATCGGTGCCGTTAATATACCTGGCAAACGATGTCATGCCCAGGTTACGATACCCCGGCATACGAAACCCGCCGAAGTTGGCGGTGTCACCGGGTGATGCCGCTATCGGGCCATCCAGCAGCTTGTAACCCACGGCCGGCACGCGGGCGCCGTACATGTCATCCCAATCGGTCCCATTGTAGCAAAAGAAAATGTCGCTCAGCGTATCGCAACCGACAAGGTCGTCCGCGGCGCCACCGAGGTCCGGGTCATTCCACATCGAGACATAGCAATTCTCGATTGTGTTACCGCCCTTGTTGTACAGTTTGTACTCGATGTAGATGGCGTTACCCTCACCGCCGGTTTCGACCAGCGTGTAAGTGGGGGCGCTAAAGGTGAACGTGTCCGCCGGAGTATTGATGGTGTCCATGTAGGTCACAAACTGCACGATCGTGCCTTCGTCCGGCGCCGAGCCGGCTGCATTCAGATCAACCAACCTTACCCTGCCCAGGCGAGGGTTTTCAACCCAGAACCGGTCAGGCGGCAACGGTTCCACGTATGGAGAGTCCCAGGTATAGATTCTGTCCCCCCAATTCCAACCACCGCTTCCATCGTCATCGATAACAACCACTATCATCCGTTGATCATCGGAGGGGTCGCTTGGTGTTTCGATGCCGATGTTCCACACTTCGAACGGAACTCGGTCCGGCTGAAGGTCGCCGGAATCCCAATCGTAGTACTGCGATCCTCCAGCGGTGAAGCGATACTCATAATCCCATTGGCCGATCTCGCCCCATTGGCCGATGAAGCTCATATCACAACCGAAAGAAGATTCGACATGCCACTCGTCGGTTGAGTTAGGCGTGCAGAAGACATCACCCGGCGGGTCCACCACCCCCGAGGCATTGACCACTTCGTATACACCGTCAAGTCCGGGCTCGGGTTTAGCCACTCGTATCAGCATACCGTCAACAACGGGATATTCACCTTCACCGGACTGGTTCGTCTGGTTGGTCAGGAGGGGCACGCCGGTAGTCTTGTTGATCACATGCCACACAAGTCCGAGCGACACGTGTTCTTCGAAGATAACCATATACTCGTCAGCGGTAAGGGCGGTGTGGTCAGCCACGTACACCTCTACAGACCCATGTCCGGGGCCAATATGTGTGGCTGTCAATGGATCAGCAACGAGAGTGATGTCGGTACCTTCGCTGTCGTCAGCCCACACGGTCATCTGTACTTCGATGCCCAGCGGCTCGGTCTGACCGGCGTCGTTGTGGTGCTGATCCGGGTTGGCATCGTTGCAGACGGTCCAGAGCGTCTGCTCGCCCATCCAGAAGGGCCTGCCATCATTGGGATATACCGGTGCGCCCTGAGGAGACGGCCAGTTTGTGTAATCATCGTTGGGATAGTCGGCCAGGCTGTCGCTGTGAATTTTGTAAACCTTGAAAGTGGGATCGGAACCGTAAGACGGATTGTATGTCCAGACGGTATCGGCGCCATTGATACTCACTATCTGGTCCATCGGTCCCGGAATGAATTCGTCGGAATACTCAGCAATGGCAACACGAGTTTCTCCGTTGACAACGCCGCCAATCCACAGCCCGGCAGCGTAGATAACCCAGGTGTCCAGAAGACCGCTGGTAATATCATCGTTAGAAACGTATGGGAAGAAGGTACCGGCGTCCCGCCCAAAAACGCCGGCCAGGTCACGGCCGAAATTACCGTGGTTGGTGACGAACATCAGAATGTTATTAGCATTGATGTAAGTGCTGTTGTCGACAATACGACCGACCTCAGCGCCCGCCTGTACTCTGTCTTCACCGTATTCCAGCGGTTTCGCAAACGCGGATGCTGCCATGCAAAGCAACCCCGCCATCAACAGTTTCCAGTGGTTTGTTCTCATTTTACCAATCCCCTGTGTAAGGAGCCTGTGATTATTCGACTCTCTTCACAAGTTATGCGATTGACGCCTTTTGTCAAGGCTTCTGATGTGGCGGATTCGGCGAGCGAGGGGCAGCGACAAGTGAACGAACGGTAGTTTGCCGGTATCGATGCTACTGCGATGAGCGCGGTATCAGGACCAGTATCAATCGTACCAGCGCAGTGAACGCCCAAACCACTTCAAGAATCACAAACGGCAGGGCGCCACCCGCCCAGGCATACCATGCAGCCATTAATGCGCCTACGATGTTCATCGAGAGATACCAGACACTGCGCTCGGAGAGACGGCGTACCAAGTTAAGCCCGAAGGCTATCAGCAGCAGCGCCACGCCGATGGAGCCGATTATTACGGGCGGCATGGCGCTACTCTGCCATCAGGTCGTAATGGGTTGCGCCAGCCTCACATATTCTCATAGTTGGGTCCTTCTCCGCCCTGGGGCACGACCCAGCGGATAACCTGGTACGGATCGGCGATGTCACACGTTTTGCAGTGTACACAGTTCGATGGCGTCAGTTGAAGTTTGGTCTTTCCCTCGCGGTCGGGATCGTCTACCATCTCATACACCTGGGCCGGGCAAAAATGCTGACAGGGGTTACCGTATTCCTCGGTGCAGCGATTATTGCAGATGTCGTAGTCGGTAATCACCAGATGCGCCGGCTGTTCCTCTTCGTGCTGGGTACCGGATTTGTAGACGTCGGTCAGTTTGTCGAACGTGTACTCGTTGTCAAACTTGACGGATATCTTCTCCGGCTCCCGCCCGGCCTGCCGACCGTATTCATCGAGCTTGCACATATGCTCATGGTCAGGCTTGACGGCGCGACGTTCAAACAAACCCCTGCCGCCGGTGACCATCTGCATAGCGCCATGAAACAAACCTGAGAACAGCCCGCCTTTGAACCCGGCGTGGAAGTTTCGGGTTTTGTAAAGTTCCTCTTGGGCCCAGCTTTTTTCAAAGCGCTCTTCATAGCCGCGCAGCGCGTTGGCGGAGAAATCGTCTTTTTTGAGACACTCGACGATCGTCTCGGCCGCCATGATGCCGGACTTGATGGCCAAGTGGATACCTTTCAGTCTCTGCGGGTTCAGCATCCCAGCCGAATCACCACACAGGAGCAACCCATCGTGGTACAGCCTGGGCATGGAAAAGTAACCGTTATCCGGCATCGTCTTGGCGCCGTAGTGCAGCATGGCGCCCCCCTCGAGAATCTTGCGAACCAATGGCTGCGTCTTGTACCGCTGGAACTTCATGTGGGGATCATTGGTGGGGTCGGGCGAGTCGAGCCCGACCGCGTACCCGACCGAGACCATGGTGTCGCTCATGGCATAGAGCCATCCGCCGCCGTACTCGCTCGAAGGCTGAGGCCAGCCGATAGTGTGATAGACTTGCCCGGCTTTGATGCGTCCTTCAGGAACTTCCCACACCTCTTTGACGCCGGTAAGGTAAACCTGCGGGAATTTTCCGGCGGTCAGTTCCGGGATCTTCTCACAGGCATGCCGGGTCAGCGAACCATGGACACCTTCGCACAGAACGGTTACCTTCGCCTCAATGATCGAACCTGGCTCGAAGTTGGAACGCTGGTTACCCTCCTTGTCCAAACCCATATCCACCGTCTGTACGCCGGTGACTTTGCCGTCGTTGACGATCAAGTCATACCCGGCCAGCCCTGCAAGGATATCGATCCCGGTCGCCTCCACCTGTTCACCCAACCAGGCAGTGAATTTATTGAGCGAAACGATGTAGTTGCCGTGGTTGTTGACCGCCGACGGCATGAATGGGAACTTGAGCGTGGCTTCCTGTCCAAGGTAGTACATGGCGTCGCCGGTGACTGGTGACTCCAGCGGCGCGCCCCTGTCGATGAAGTCGGGAATGAGTTCAGCGATTCCGCGGGGATCCATCACGGCTCCCGACAACGAATGGGCGCCGACGTGAGAACCTTTCTCCATGAGGAGAATCTCCGGCATCTCGAGGCTTTCATCGACGGCCACCAGTTCGGCCAGCTTGTAGGCCACGGCAAGACCAGCCGGTCCGGCCCCGACTATCAGAATATCGGTAGGGAGCACTTCACGTTCTATCGTCATGGTGATTCCTTTGAGTTTCGATCAGCTTCATGTTCCCGAATATAGCTAACGGGAAAGGAAACGCAATATTGAAGCTACCAGACCACGTTTGACTCCACACGGCGGCCCGGCGACATGAAGCTCAACCAGCCAGGCAAAAGAATATGGCAGGAGAATCAATGCGGGGAAACAACCTATAGGGCATTGGCTGACCTGGCAGCCGCTGCCCTACTACAATCCCGTGGCGGGAGGGGATGACTCGTCAGGAACGACCGGCGTGAGCCTTCTTGTGACGCTGGTTTCTCGGCTGTGGCGGATCATGGACCACTGCTTCGCCGTTGCTGTTAATCCGAAGCATTTCGGCGATCTTACTCTTGTCACACCCAATTGTAATCAGGCGAGCCGCTTTGACGATCGGCCTGCGGATTAATGTGTGATCCTCAGCCATCAACTTAATGAGATCGTTTCGCGGCGGCAGCGACTGGTCCAGCTTGTGTTTGCCAAAACTGGGAGCCGACGTATTGAGGAAATGTTCGATCCGAAGCTGCCCGATGAGGTTGGTCAACTCATACTCCGACAGCGGCTGCTTGGAGATATCGCGAACCTGCAAAATGATCCCGGACTCTTCTATATACTTCCTCACTTCAACACAAGCTTCGTCATTTTCATAGCTCATGAAAACTGCTCGCTTTGGAGCCATATTACCTCCTGCACATCTTTCTTTTCGTCGCACCGCACAAGCGGTGTCGACCTGTTGTTATGAAACCCCTGCTCACGCTGACTGAGTTCGGTTATCGAAATACCCCTTGGTAGCCAGCGGATTCCTGCCAAGAGTAAGGAACCAATCGAGATCCAATGATCTCGGAGTACAATTCAAACACGTTCTTATAGTATTTGTCAACATTTTTGTTAGCTTTTTTCCGACTTTGTCATTAGCACGCAGCCGTTATGAAATCCATTAACCTTAGTCAAGCTGATTCGAGTTGTCCAACAATGATCAAGTTCGCACAACTAAGGTTGACAGTCTGAATGGTCTGGACCAACCTTCGACTCAGACACCCCTAGTGCACCAGTCGTCTGTTTGATTGAACCTTGTTACCATTATCGGAAATCCTCCAGACGGCTTTAGTCTATGACGTGCCCATCTATTGAACGTCTAAACAGTTCATTTTGTTTCAACATTTGCAGGATCTTTCCATCACCGTCGATGTCATTAAGGACAATGTCGAACGATCCATCATACTCATGAATCTTTAATGTCCGTACTCTGCATACCACCTAACCAAAGGGCTTGTTCGAGGTCAACCGAAGGCTGATCGAATTACGCGGCTTTACCACGAACTCAATCCAAAACCACTTTGCCGGAACCTCTTCAATTGTCGCCGCTGAGTGTGTCCGAAGAATGGAACTCAATGGACAGCCGGTCAAAGATCGATATGAATATACACTGTATCGGCGAACACGCAACCAAATTCTCGCAAAAAACCGCCCGGAATGTCACAGAATACTTGCCGACGGGCAACCTACATAATAGTATACTCACATGAATCAAATATCCCCCAGCAAAACGAAGGATTGTCATGAAGCAGACAGTATTGACAGGATTGTTATTAGCAGTCACGGCTGGTCTCGTCACAGTGACCTGTTCGCTTGGACCGAAGTTACCGGTTGATGTATCATCAGCCATTGAGGCGGCAGGCGACAACGGCGCCGAATTGGAGAAGGTGATCGCCCACTATCGCACCGCCGGTGACACTCTCAAGCTCGAGGCAGCGCTCTTCCTGATCGGCAACATGGAAGGGCACGGTTACGCAACCTATGATCTGAAGGACACCGCCGACAATGTGGTCGCCTTTGATGTTAACGACTACCCATCCTATGATTCACTGAAAACTTCATTCTCTGTCTTGGAAGCGGAACATGGTGAACTCGACTTTGGGAAGAAAGAGTTGCTGTTCGACGTAGAATCAATCACAGCCGATTTTCTCATTACTCAGATCGATTACGCCTTTCGCGCCTGGCGGGAAAGATCCTGGGCGCAGCATCTGTCGTTTGACGACTTCAGCCAGTATGTCCTCCCATACCGTGGCAGCGGCGAACCGCTCGAACCCTGGCGCGAGTATTTCTTCGAAAAGTATGCTGACATGGCCGACAGTATGACCGACCCGACTGATCCGGTCGAGGCGGCATCCTTGATAAACGACGATATCAAGACGTATTTCACTTTCGATCCGCGCTACTACTACCATCCGACCGATCAGGGCTTGACCGAAATGCTCACATCCGGTTTGGGACGATGCGAGGACATGACCAACATCACCATCTATGCCATGCGCGCCAACGGGCTGGCGGTCACCAGCGACTACACTCCCGCCTGGGCGGACGCCGGCAACAACCACGCCTGGAACGCCATCCTCACTCGGGACGGGCAGGTAACGCCGTTCATGGGAGCCGAAGCCAACCCCCGCCACTATGGACTGGCGCACAAGCCCGCCAAAGTCTACCGCAAAAGCTTCGCCCAACAGAAGGACAATCTCGTTTTCCAGGAGCACAAACAGGAGAAACTGCCTGGCTGGCTGCGCGGCAAGAGTTATGTCGATGTCACCAGTGATTACGTTCAAACATGCAGCGCTACAGTCACGCTGACCCAAGAGGCGCCGGACAGTGTCGACATCGCCTACCTGTGCGTGTTCAACTCCGGCGATTGGAAACCGATCGACTGGGCACGGATCGACGGCGACCAGGTCACTTTTGATGGAATGGGCAAACAACTCATCTACCTGCCGGGACTCTACCTGAACAAAGAGGTGGCTCCATACGGCTGGCCGTTCGTGGTCGACAGCAACTCCGGCCAGCAACAGTTCCAGGTGGATGAAGATAATCTGTTTCGCGCTCAGCTAACCTCAACGACTCGCCGCAAACAGGTTGCGTCCACCGACGGTATCGAGAAATCGTTCCTGACACCGGGTGTTGAATACGAGTTGTTCTACTTCGACGACGGCTGGCAATCAGTTGGCAAAGCGACCGCGACCGACGAGCCATTGGTGTTCGAGGACGTGCCCGCGGGCTGCCTCTACTGGCTGGTAGCCGTGGACAGCGACCACGAAGAACGCCCGTTTTCCTACGAAGACGGCCGGCAGGTTTGGTGGTAGGTCGGCGGGTAGGGTGCATGCAGTCGTCTGGCGATCCCTTTGCTATGTCATTCCGGGCTTGACCCGGAATCCAGGACCATTCTGAGTGCGTCCTTGCCACCCGCCCGCCTATAACTGCGGCGGTCCTTCGGACCAGTGGTCTCGACCTACATCTGATTCAAAGTCCCCTCTTGAGGAACCTTCCAAAAACTATCGGGCGGTGGTTGTTTCTTTGCTGTGGGCGGCAGACGTCCTCGTCTGCCCCTTGATTACCCTGGGTACGTCCTTCAAATGGGCAGACCGGGAGGTCTGCCGCGCACAATACCATGGGTTTTTGGAAGGTCTCTTGAGAGGGGATTTAGGGGTGTGTTCTTGCTCGGCAGACATTTTCGTGTGCCCCTGTAGCCACGTGTCGCACGAGGACGTACAACACTCACAAAAACACCACCAATCCCTCCCAAAACGCGCCGGCACAACCGTCAATAAAGGACAAAACCAAATGGCAATCAGCGCAAAACGGACCGCCACCGACTTTATCCCCCCCGAGTTCATGTGGGCGGCAGACGTCCTCGTCTGCCCCTGCGTCCAGTGCAGGCTTCGGAATCACCACCGATTCTA
>JAUWMW010000148.1 GCA_030612965.1 bacterium | reverse complement strand
AGACGATGGGCGTACAGATTCATCCAGGCATTAGTAGCGATCACGCCGTCACCTGTGCCCTTGGCGGCGAAGAAGTGCCGGTTGGGTTGCGGTGCAATCTTCGGTCCGGCGCCCGGATAGGTCAGCACGCCGGGAAGGTCGTTCTTGAGCCAGTAGCCGTTGCAGGGACCCAATTCCAGAAGGTTGTTATGCAGATAGTCGCCCGGCTGGTACTGAAGGCCTCCAACGGCCGGATCCCAGCCGAGCGCTACAATCAGATCGTCGTGGATCGAGGCCAGCGCATCCTCGGTCGGGAGGTTGTAATCGGGCAGGTACGACACCAGGTTCCAGCCGCCGATCAACGGAATGCCGGTCGTGACCGGAACAGCGGTGCCGGCGATCTCAAGTGTAATGTCGCAACTTACTTTGATCCAGTAGCCGCTGAGGTGGTCGACGTACTCAAGGTTCGAGAACATCGGCAGATCAGGATCGTATGTCAAACCTTCACCCTCGAAGCCGAGTACGACCTCGAGGCAAGGCTCGATCGAGGCCAGTACCTCGACAATATCGTCCGATTCATGATCGACATTCCAGCTCACCAGGTTCCAGCCCTCTAACAGGTCACAATTCTTGACGATGATATTACCCACATCGAGGCAGACCTGGTGCACATCGCCGTTAGCCGTCCATTCGGTCGGGTCGGGCGTGTAAGCCTGGACACCGTTCACGTAGAGACGGATGTTGTCGCCCGGCTCGGCGCCTTCGTCTTCGGCGGTGTACGGATCATCGCGGTAGACCGGCATGAAACCGTAACGACCGGCTTCGGAAACAAACCAACTGCCGCAGTGAACACCGTTAGGATCAAAGGCATCAATCACCGATCCGACCGGCAACGGCGCGCCCATGTACAGATTGGTCTCACAATACAGGTTCACCCATTCCAGAGTCGGGGTCACCGGATCGACCGGCGTCAGCACGATCATAATACCGGTTTGGGCGAAGTTGATGTTCTCGACCTTGCCGGGGTAGTAACCCTCTTTGTAGGCGTAGAGGTCAAATGGAATCACGGTGGAGTTGAAGAATTCAAACAGGCCGGTTATGTCGGAGAAAGTCTGGTCGTCCCAGTCGCCGTATGGGAAGTCGGGCCAGAGTTCGACCGTGGCGCCCTCAATCGAGTGACCATCGGGATCGACCACGTAACCGCAGACGTAGTTCTCAGAGGTTCCAACGACGATGCCGCCTGTGATGACGGTTGGCACCACCTGCTGCGGACCGGCGCCGCAGTCATAGGTGAAGAGCGGGTCGGGGCTGATCGCCACGATGGGGTAGAAACCCGGCGCAGCGAGGCCGTCGACGTTGAAGTGCAACGTCATCAGCAATCCGGTGGTGGCCGGAATCATGCTCTCGCCGGCTGAAACAGCGGTCGTCAAGTCGATAACATAGTCGGTGATAGTGACGTTCTTGTTGCTCCAGCTTTCGATCAGGGAGCCGACGAAGGACACCGAATCAAGGAGCATTGTCTCGGTACCGGCATACTCAAGAGAGATTGACAGCTCGGCGAGATCGCACAAATACTCTATGGTCACCGGCACCGCTACCCGCGAGCCGAGCACGGCCGGCACGGTGGCGATAGTAACAATGTCATCGTCGGAGGGAGGTATAGTCACGTTGAGGGTGACGGTAAAGTACTGCGTGTTCGGCTCACAGACCGCCTCTGGATCGCCCACCACGGCGCACTCAACAGAGTAGGCGCCGGGTTCGAGGGTCAGTCCGTCGACACCGATCGAAATAGCATCACCGGACACTCCGACCAGCGGATTGATCACCAGCCAGGAGGCGCTTCCCGGGATTATTTCAAAACTGAAGGGACTACCGGAACTAGTGATGGCTAATGTCTGAGCGTCCGGATTGGCGACGTCGGCCGTGGTCATGTTGAATTCAAACTCGGTTGCCGAGAGCATCATGTCCACACACGGCGGTGTGCAGTCTTCGACGATTATGGTGAATGCCTCGGTTGTGGTATCTGTACCGTCGGCAGCGTATGCAGTCAAGTCGTACGTTCCGACCTGGCTCATATCCGGACAAAAAGTCAAGCTCCCGGTGCCGTTGCCATTATCAACGAAACTCATGTTGGTCACTGCCGGCAGTAGCCACAGGCTGATAGGATCTTCATCATCATCGGTGGCCGACACTAATACTTCGAGCAGGCTGTCCGCACAGACCGTGAAAGTATCCAGAGCCGCAATGACCGGCGGGTTGTTGGGCGGCGGGGGTGGTTCTTCGACCGTGATCAAAACCGCGCAGGTGTCGGCGCCGCAACTGTTATCGGCGATGAGTGTGGCCGTAAACGAACCAATAACATCGCTATTGAAGCAGAGTTCATCCGCCAGCCAGGTGGCGGTATAATCTTGATTGTCCGTTGAAACAGCCACGCTGTCGGCGCCTGTTATCACCAGAGCCACACAGATATCCGCTCCGGTGGCCTCGACTATGATCGGGTCGGGACATGCGATCATCGGCGCATCACCGATGGTGACGTCGACCGTAAGGGCGCAGGTATCATCGCCGCACTCGCTGGTGGCAATCACTTCGATGGCATAGGAACCGGCCGAGTCAGCGTTGAAACAGAGCGTATTTGAACTCCAGTTGCCAAAAGAGCTGGTCACATTAGTAGCGTTGTCGATCACCAACTCCACACAAACCAATCCCGGGTTGCAGAGGAAATACGGCAGTGGCGCCTCGGGACAAGTGATGACCGGCTCAGCTCCTAGTGTGACATCGACGGTGAGATCACAACTGTCCGCACCAACAGCGTTGGTGGCCACGACATGGAACTGGAAGATATCCTTGTCCGGTGCAAACGGATCGAAGCAAAGCTGATCGTCGGCCCAAGTCGCACCTTCAACAGTGACTTCCTCGGCGTAGGATATCGACAGGTCAACGCAAACCAACTCGCCGGGACAGGCGGTGGCGGCAAGCGTCTCGCTGGGACACTCAATCATCGGCGGCGGTCCGGCTTCACCGATGCCGTAGCAGTGCGGTCCGTCCCAATTGGGGAATACATTGGGTCCGGCCCATTTCCACACCCCCGAAGGCGGGTAAAAAGCAGAGTCCAGGCAAATCGTCTTGCCTTCGTAAGCCGCATCGATAGGGCCGATATCCAGGGTATAGGCGATGTCGTCAAAGTCAGCCGGCAAACCGGTTCCAAAGAATCTGAAACCGCCAAACCCAACGGTATCGGCGTCGGAACCAGTAACGCTGAAATTATTAACAAAGAAGCCGCCGTCAAACTGAGCTTTACCCAGCGTACCAATGGTGTCACCAACCGTGGGCGTCCACTGGGCGCCGTCCGGCGAATAGACCCGGAAGCCGTTGGTAATTCCGCTGTGGGTTTGGCCGCCGGCGGTTAGCCTGATGTGGAAAGTAACCGGCACGCCCATGTCCAGGGTATTGCCGGCGCTAAGACCATCCACGTGATCCAGCGAGATGTTCTGGCCGAAAACCAGTCCAGACGACAAAACCAGTACGGTGCTAATGAGAACCAGGAATCTCAATCTCATATTGCTTATCTCCTGAAAACGCTTTTTACCAACATTCTGTCATCGGCTCGGGCAAGTTTGAGCCGCTATTTTTCCCCGGTGATTCATGATAATCCCGGCGGTATTTTTCTAAAAAGCCTTGAAGCAAAACCAATGCCGCTACTGAACTGAGTGCCGTCGGTAAGATAGGCTCAGGATCAGGTCGGATAAAAACTGTCACAGTTGACCTCATAACACACCGATCGACACAGAGTATACTATGGCTGGCAGCATATAGGAAACTGACTTCCCCAGTTTTAGACCCAGATCAGACTGGTCAAATCAAGGCTGTGGCAGTCAAATGAGCCGCCTGCACACAGCCGTCATGTCAGACCAAGCAAGTAGTAGTAATGGCCTTCCTTAATTCGCATGGGCTAAAAGCAAGTAATGCCCCTGCCCATGAAAATATAGCACTTATAGGCGGAATGTCAAGGGCTTAGGCGGTGAATGGGGAAGCCTGTGGAATCTTTGAACAGGTTGGCTATGAACCGGCGAGACGACGGCGTCGCGCTTCGAAAAAAGCCAAAACCAGCAGGGCGCCGCAGAGGTCGGCCAAGACATCATAAACCGAGGCAAACCGGCCGGGGATAAGGTGCTGGTAGAACTCATCAAAAGACGCAAATGCAGTCAGAAAAAGTGCAGCAAAAAGGCATGCTCGGCTACCCCGAGCCATCCACGGCCAGTTGGAAAAGGAACGGAAGGTCAGAAACGCAAAAATGGCGTACTCGATAAGATGCGCCACCTTGTCGAAAGCAATGTCCTTAACCTGGGGTGTATGCAGATCGGGCACCGATGAGATTGCTATGATTGCGCCCCCACACAGGATCATTGGCAAGTGGTAGTACAGAAAACGGCGGCGTCCGCTGATTGGGAGAGTTGACTTCTGCATGAGCAAATGGTTAAACATATTATTGATTTCGGTCAACCAAAATGACTTATTCGGTTTGATAGTGGTCGCTGTGACAAGCCGAGATGAGAACGGGCGGTGCCGCAAGTGGACGGCAATTCAGGCATGAGGAAACGGCAATGCTAAACGATTATCCATTCCGACCTGGCGAAGAGACTCTATCGGACCGAATGGCAAACTTTCGAAAGCTGTTTACCGTCATACTGGCGCTGGCTATGGTTGTGGTGGTTGGTACCTTGGGTTTCATGCTCCTGGAGGGGATGTCTGCTCTGGACGCTCTCTACATGACTGTCATTACGCTGTCGACGGTCGGGTTTAGCGAAATTTCGCCCATGCATCCGCTGGGACGTATCTTTACTATGGTGCTCATAGTGTTTGGTGTCAGTTTGGGAGCGTTCGGCGCCACTGCGATTGGACAGATTATTCTTGAAGGTCAAATCAGACAAATATATGGTAAGAAAAAGATGGAAACCAAACTGAAGAAAATGAGTGGGCATCACATTATCGCCGGCCTGGGTCGGGTGGGGAGACAGGTCGCTGAAGAATTCTCCAAACGCAAGGTTCCCTTTGTTGTCATAGAGAAAAAGGCTGATTCCGACACGGAGTACGACTACACCGGCTTGGTCCTCCTAAGAGGCGAGGCCACCGACGAGAAGGTTTTGCAGCGCGCCGGTATCGAGCGTGCCCGCACCCTGATATCGACCCTGCCGGACGAAGCGCAGAACGTCTACCTCACTCTTACTGCCCGCGCCATGAACAAAGACTTGCACATTATCGCCCGGGCCGATGTCGAAGGAGGCGAGAAGAAGCTGATGCGGGCCGGCGCCGATTATGTCGTCTCACCGCATGTGATGGGCGGGATGCGTATGGCGCACGCCTCGCTGCGGCCAAACGTGGTGGATTCTGTACACATGGCTACACTGGGAGACGGAGGTCTTTCGATCGAGGAAGTAGTCATTCCCACCGAATGCCGCCTGATCGGCAAGAACCTGATTGACTCTCGACTCAAAGAGGACTATGGCGCCACGGCTATAGGGATCAAGAAACCGGGTGAAAAGATGACCATCGCGCCGACGCCACAGACGGTCCTTGATGAATCGGATACTTTGGTTATTATCGGTCCGACCGACGGTCTCGAACGCCTCAGCGACGACCTGAGCGTCTAAGGTCGGGTGGCCCATCCGCTTGGAGGCTGTCTCATAATGATAGTAGGTCAGGAGCGAGCCTGCCCTGAGCGGAGAAGGGTGCTCCCGACGATAGGCGTCAGGTTCCAAGGAACTGACCTACAAGACTGATATGCCACGGATGTCGAAACCCGCCTCCAGCAGTCCTTCGGACCAGATGTTTCGACAGTGGCAAGCCACTTTTTCGCGCTACGCGCGCGGCAGCATCGCAGGGATGCTGCCCTACTTGGAACGCGCCACATCCGCGCTTGTGTCATTCCCGCACAGGTGGGCTTTCCAAAAACTACGGGGTGGTGGTTATTCCTTTGCTGTGGGCGGCAGACGTCCTCGTCTGCCCCTCTATCCATTTGGTGCTCAAACCCGGCAACGAGCGAAGCGCGCAAAACTGGTTTGCCTGTCATCCCGGACTTGATCCGGCATCCAGTTCCGGATTCGAAGACTGGATACTGGCCTCCGCCAGTAAGACAGTGTGCCAACGTGTTCCGGTATGTGGCGGGTCCGAAGATGGTATCTAATCATCCCGACAAAAACAGCACCAATTCCAATCAAGATACGTCTGTACAACCATCAATAAAGGACCAGCCAATGGATACCACAGCAAAACAAATCGTCGTATTTATGAGCGCCAAACCGTGCCGACCTCGGAATCACCATCGATCCTATTATCCGACTATCAAAATGCACGAAACGAACCCATTTCACCCCCCC
>JAUWMW010000207.1 GCA_030612965.1 bacterium | reverse complement strand
CCTTCCGAATATGTAACATGTGGGAGAACCACGAATAGCAGGTTGTGAGGACACTCTGATGCAAGTTGGACAAAGAAAACAATCAGATATCGAGGTAACCCTGAAAAGGACTTGACATGTATCATAGCAGGGTGGGTTTCGACAACAAGACAACAACCTGTCATGGCGGACTTGATCCGGCATCCAGTTCCGGATTCGAAGACTGGATTCTGGCCTTCGCCAGAATGACAGAGGTGGGCCGGCCGGCGGCGTCGAAATGGGTTCGTTTTGTCTGTTTTCATATTCGCCTAATGGAATCGGTGGTGATTACGAGTGGCGAGCCGCTTTTTCGCGCTTCGCGCGCAGTCTTGTAGGGTGGAACCCTCTTAGCGGTTCCGCCATCTGGAAGCGGCAGAACCGGAAGCGGTTCTGCCCTACAATTTCTCATAGCAAGACGGGAGCGGGCGTGTTTTCGGTCGAGGCGCGTTTTTTGATCCATGACATTCAGGGTTCATGGTGTTGGTCCTTTATTTAACCAATGTACAGGCGCATCTTGATTGGTATTGGTAGTATTTTTGTGATGGGCTCAAGTAACAAGCCACTTTTTCGCGCTACGCGCACGACAAACCTCACCCTCAGCGCAAACACTTCTCACTCTGAGCAGAGTCGAAGGGCGAGCGACATTGACTTCGTTGCGTCAGGTTCCAAGGAACCTGACCTACTAATCTTGAAGGATTGCGATGTTGACCGATGTGGCAGATGAGGACATCTGCTGCCCGTGGACATACCCATCTGTCAATGGTTCATGCTTGTCCAGTGCGGATTTACAGCGGCTGGATGCGGCGAGTGAGGCTGATGACGGCACTGCCCAAGGCCAACGCTATCGAGACATACACGACTTGATGAAACGCGGTGATGAACGCTTCGGGCACTGACAATTCGCTCGCCTGGTTCTGGAAACAGGCGAACAGACCGGTCGCAATAGCGACGCCGACAGCCATGCCCAGATTGCGAGTAGTCGAAATGACGCCTGAGGCAGTGGCCCGCTGCTTCTGATTGATCACCCCCATGATAGCCGACGAGTTAGGAGTATTGAAAATCCCGACACCGACTCCCAGGAGCACCAGCGCCGATGCCATGTACAAAGGAGTGGCGGACTGATCGAAACCATGAAACATCGCGAGTCCGACGGCAAACAGAATCATGCCGCCGGTGGTCAGCCAGCGATATCCGATTCGATCCGAGATACGTCCGGCCAGCGGCGCGGCAACGAACATGGTGATCGGCAAGAGGGTGAGATACAGTCCCACTATTTTCGGCGATAGTCCCTTGATATCCTGCAAGAAGAACGGCACCAGTATCAGCGTTCCCGACAACGCCGTGAACATAAGAAACATCGCGAGCAAGCGGGGCGTGAAATCCTTGATGCGGAAGATATTGAGACCTATCAACGACTTCTCCAGCCGGGTTTCCAATCTGAAAAAGATCGTCATGGCCACTATCGCCACCAGCCAGCAACCGCCGACGCGCAAGTCCGTCAGCGGATACTCATCCACAAACGACAGCCCTAACATGGCGGTCAAAAGCGCCACCGACAACGCCGCCGCTCCGGCCAGTTTTATCGGAGCCCGCCCGGTTGGCCGCGGGAACTCACGGAAGAAGGCGAAACACAACCCCAGCGCGATCAAACCGATGGGTAGATTGATCACAAAGATTGCCTGCCAGGGAAAGTACTCCAGCAGGAAACCGCCGATCGGCGGTCCCGCCATTAGCCCGGCCGAGACCATCATGACCATCATCCCGATCCCCTTCCCTCTCTCCTCGGGCGGAAACACCTCGGCCACCAAACCGGTACCGACCGCCTGAAACATGGCCGCGCCGATTGCCTGGACAATCCGCCCGATTATCAACAGATGAATCGACTGACTGAGAACGCAAATCAACGATCCGGCCACGAAGGCGGCATAGCCAAACTTGTACGCAAACGAATACCCGCGCCTTTGAGCCCAGGCGCCGAAGACCATCATCAGGGCGACCAGAGTAATGGCATAGGCCATCACCACCCAGGCGACAACATCGACACGACAGTCCAGGTCAGCCGCAATTGTCGGCAGGGCGACATTGAGAATCGACCCGTCCAGCGTTCCCATGAAGGTGCCGATGGCCGCAATGGCGAAAAAACGGTAGCGGTGAGCTTGGACGAGGTTTCTGTTCAAGGTTGGACCAATAGCTGTAAGTTATTGTCCTAAAAAAGATTGACAACTGTTTAGCCTCACCATAAGCTTAACAGATGAAGCCGTCAACTTGTTTTTTCCAGCTTGGGTTAAACAGCGCGTGAGTTGGAACGTCTCTATGGAAGAAGAAAGTTGACAAGTCGGGGTATGAACAAAACGATCCCCGAGCTGGTTGAAGATTTCGTGAAAGGGGATGAAGCCGCCTTCACGGAGTTGGTTAGCCGGTTTCAGAAGAAGATTTACACGCTGGCGCACCATTTTCTGGGCAACCACCTTGATGCCGATGAAGTTGTCCAGGAAACGTTTGTGCGAGTGTACAAGAAACGTGAGGATCTAAAGAATGTAAATTACTTCTCGACCTTTCTGGTGCGGATTGCCACCAACTACGCGATTGATCTTCTCCGGAAACGCAAGGGACATCGCAGCATGTCTGAAGACACCGCGTCGTTGCCCGGCGAGGTTCAACTGGACCTTTCGCGGCGAGTGGCCACGCCGAGCCAGATGTTCGAGCAGAAGCGGTTGATGGACGAGATTAACCGAGCCCTGGACCTTTTGCCGCCAAAGCAAAGACTGACTGCCGTTCTTCATGATGTTGAAGGTTACAGCAAATCGGAGATAGCCGAGATCTTCAACTGTCCTCAGGCCACGGTTCGGTCGAATCTGCACATCGCCCGCATGAAATTAAGAAAAATACTAAGGCAGCGACTCAGATTAAAGGAGCAAAAATGATCTGTCAGCGCGCTTTGTTGCTCCTTGATGATTTTCTTGACAACGAGTTAGCCTCGTCGACAGCAGCAGAAGTCAAATCCCACCTTGACGACTGCACAACTTGCCGACAGGCGTATGACGAGTCTCGACGTCTCAAGGAGCTTCTCAGACAGAAGCGTAATCGCGATCCGGGGCAGGATTACTGGCTGGAGACCTCACAACTTATCCTGGCCAGAACTGTTCAAGCTAGCGAGCCGGAACAGCCTCATGCCATGCACGAAACATCCTCCGACCCCAAAGGGTCATTCGTACAGGCGTTGGTTTCGCTGGCCGCGTCGTTAGTGATCTTAGTGTCGGCGCTTATTGTGGGCATGAACCAGAATCATGCCCCCGACGCCGCAACTCGCGGCGGCCCGGTGCTCTTCGGTAGTTCGGTCGATCAGCAGCTAAACGCGGGCAACTTCATTATCACCGAAGACGAACGACAGCGTCTGGCCAAAGGGATGCTGCTCCTGGGACCGCCTGGCCTTCTGGGCCATATCGGCGGCTTGACGCAGTTGAGAATTGTGATCACCGCGGAACACCAATAAGAGATTACGGGAGAGCCAAATTGAAAACCCTCACCACCGCCACGCTCACCACTTTGGTCTGTGTTGTTCTAATGGGCTGCGTCCAGGGGGACAAAAAAATCACCCTGCGCCTCAAGTACCAGCCTGGGATGAAACTGGTTTATGACCAGACGACCAAGAGCAGTTGGCAAGTTACCGCCGGCGACTCTCTCATCGAAGAGTCGTCCAATGTCTACGACGTGGACATCATCTTTCATATCGTGTCCATGGCCGAGGACGGCACAGCCGAGGTATTGGACAGTTCCACCTGGTCGTACCAGGTGCCGTCAAAGGTCGATACCACTCAGATGGAGTCTGTGGAGCGCACCCGCGTCTCCACGATGTTCGTCCAACCAGACGGGAAGTATACTGATCTGGTGTTGTCAGCCGATGAGAAGCTAGGTACCGTCACCTGGCTCAAGAGCTATTTCGAACAGGGCATGCCGGTGTTTCCGTCCGGCGAATTAACAACCGGCTACAGTTGGATGCAGACGACCAAAGTGATGCTGCCGGATGAAACGATGGACGCCTCGACGACTTATAGAATCAAGTCGTTAGCCCGTGAAGCCGGATACGACTGCGCTGTGATCGAGTATGAAGGTAACATGATCATTCCGGTGGTCGCCACCGAGGAAAAGGGTTGCCTTCGCGAAGGGTACGACCAGATCACTATCAGCGGCGTCACGTACTTCGCCTACAAGGAAGGTATCGTTGTCCTTGAACGGCAGAACTGGCTCACCGAAGGACACCGCGAAAGAACATGCGAGGGGAAGACGGACTACTATTTAGTGACAACCAAGTCTGATCTCGAGTTTGCGCTGGCGGAGTTTGAACGGCCGTAAGCAGTTTCCTAAACGCTCACCTCACCGGGAGCGACACATTCACGTCACCCTGAGCGGAGT
>JAUWMW010000288.1 GCA_030612965.1 bacterium | reverse complement strand
CGGGTTTTGTGGGTGCTGTCAGGCGCCCTCGCCTGACGGCCGGCACGTGTGAAGGCAGGCGTCGGGCGGCGTTGCCCGACACCACCCGAGAATTCATTGTGAGGTACCCCCGCTCCAAATAAATTGACCCCGGCAGTTGTTTTGAATATTATCGGAGTATGTTGGCAAAAGCTCTGGACAACTACCTGAAAGATCTGATGCAGAATCAGGGACGGTCCGAACGCACGGTCGAAGCGTATCGTCGCGATCTGACGCCCTGGATGCAGTTCCTGCAAGAACAGCATCAGGCGATGCCGAGTGCGCCGCCCAACGATTCGCTGTTCCTGAGAGTATATCTGCGGGAACGCTCCGAGTCCGGCGTTTCCAATCGATCCCTGGCGCGGTTCCTGTCAGCCTTATCTTCCTTTCAGAAATACCTGTCACCAAGAAAGAAGTATCAGCAATACCTGTTCAAGATTCCAAAGATGAAATACCGCGCCGACATTCCGCGCTTCATCTCGCAAAAGGAGGCGGTCGCTCTCTTCGAACATCGCAACGCCCGTGATGACAAACAGAGCTACTCGTACCGCCGTGATTTCCTGATGGTTTCGCTTCTGTATGTCACCGGCATCCGTCGCGAGGAATTGGCGCGGATCAACCTGGCCGACATCGATCACCGCCGTGGTTTAATCAGCGTTTTGGGTAAAGGGAACAAAGTGCGTCAGGTGCCACTGGGTGAAAAGACTCACGAGGATCTCCAGCGCTACCTTGACCAGCGTGCGGAATTTGCCTCAACCAAGAAGAGTTCGTCGCCGGCTTTGTTTCTCAATCGGAGCGGAGAACCGTTGAGCGTGCGTTCGATCGATCGTCTGGTCAAGAAGTACGCTCACGGCGAAGGGCTTGACTTCACGCCCCACACGTTGAGGCACTCATTCGCCACCCACCTCCTGGAGAACGGGGCTGATTTGATGCTGATCAAGGAAATACTCGGCCACTCCTCGTTGTCGACCACCCAGAAATACACGCACGTAACCGCCGAGACGATGAAGAAAACATATCGCGCCGCCCATCCCAGGTCGGGCTCGACAAAATAAAGGACCATCCATGCGCACACGTTCGACGACCATTCTCGGTCTCATTTACAAAGGAAAAGCCGCCATGGCCGGCGACGGTCAGGTTACCTTCGACGACACCGTTCTGAAAAACAAGGCCGTCAAGATACGCACCATGTTCGACGGCAAAATTCTGGCCGGATTCGCCGGCACCGCGGCCGACGCCTTGGCACTGTATGAACTGCTCGACAAAAAGATCGAAGAGTTCACCGGTAACCTCCCGCGCGCTGCCGTGGAGTTGGCCAAGGAATGGCGCACCGACAAGATGTTGCAGAAGCTGGAGGCGGTTATTGCGGTGACCGACAAGAAACATATCTTTTTGCTCAGCGGCACCGGCGACGTGATCGAACCGGACGACGGCATTATAGCTATCGGTTCCGGCGGTCCCTATGCCCTGGCGGCGGCACGGGCATTGCTCAAGGCCAACCCGAAACTGACGGCGGAAAAGGTGGTTCGTCAGGCTATGGAGATTGCGGCAGATATCTGCATTTTCACCAACCATCAAATCACAGTGGAAACGATAAAATGAACAACAACTTCCCAACGCCGCGAGAAATCGTCGAACATCTTGACAAGTACATCATTGGACAGAACAACGCCAAGAAGTCGGTAGGTATCGCTCTGCGCAACCGGTGGCGGCGGCAGCAGGCCGACGAAGAACTGCGCGCCGAGATCATGCCGAACAACATCATCATGATCGGTCCCACCGGTGTCGGCAAAACCGAGATCGCCCGGCGTCTCTCTGAGATGTCGCGCGCGCCATTTATCAAAGTGGAAGCGTCCAAGTTCACCGAGGTGGGATACGTCGGCCGCGATGTAGAGTCGATGGCTCGCGACCTGGTCGATATCAGCGTCAATATGGTCAAGATCGAGAAGTCCCAGGAATTCACGGCGCAGGCAGAGGTGCACGCGGTGGAACGGGTTCTCGATCTGCTTCTGGGCCCGGCGCCGCAACCGACGACGGGTGCTGAAGCTGCGCCCGGTACTGCCGATTCCCGCGCTCGCACCAAAGAGAAACTGCGGAGTTTACTTCTGGCCGGCGAGCTTGATGACCGCACGGTCGAGCTCGATGCCCCGAGCAAGCAATTCCCGGTGGTGGAGGTATTCTCGCCGATGGGTATGGAAGAACTGGGCGTCAACTTCCAGGACATGCTCTCAGGTCTCATGCCACAGAAAACCAAGCGCCGCAAAATGACCGTGCGCGAGGCGCGACGTTTTCTCACCAGTGAAGAACTGGACAAGCTGATCAATATGGACGATGTAATCGCCGAAGCCCTCGAACGGGTGGAGGAGGCCGGAATCATATTCATCGACGAGCTCGATAAGATCGTCGGCGACGGCAACAAGACCGGCCCCGACGTCAGCCGCGAGGGTGTCCAGCGCGATATCCTGCCTATTGTCGAGGGCTGCTCGGTGATGACCAAGTATGGCATGGTGCACACCGACCATGTCCTGTTCATCGCCGCCGGCGCTTTTCACGCCGCCAAGCCGTCGGACCTGATTCCCGAACTGCAGGGACGCTTTCCCATCCGGGTGGAACTGGATTCGCTGAGCGCGGAAGATTTCGTACGCATCCTGACCGAACCGAAGGCAGCGTTGGTAACACAGTACAAGGCGCTACTGCAGGCTGAAGGCGTCAAACTTGAGTTCAACAAGCGCGCCATCAAGAAAATCGCCGAGTACGCCGAACGGGTCAACACGGAAGCTGAGAACATCGGTGCGCGACGCTTGCACACGGTCATGACGACTCTGCTTGAGGATCTCCTCTTCGAACCCCCGACCGACAAGAAGAAGGTGACGATCACGGAAAAGATGGTCGAGGAAGCCCTCGCCGA
>JAUWMW010000041.1 GCA_030612965.1 bacterium | reverse complement strand
CTCGTTCACCTGTCCTTCAACCCAAACTCCTTTATCTTCCTGGAGAGATTGGATCGATCAACCTCAAGCAGGCGCGCAGCCTCGGAAATATTCCCTTTGCATCTCTGCAGCGTGGTCTGTAGTAGACTCTTCTCAAAGGTGCGAAGTTGCTCGGCCAGTGAGGCAGCGTTCGGCCCTGGGGTAGCAGGCGTTCCCGAGTCGCGTTGAGAAGTCAACTCCTCGAGATTGATAGTGCGACCATGAGCGATGATGGTGAGGCGTTCGATGATGTTCTTCAGTTGCCGCACGTTCCCTGGGTAGTCGAGAGTGGTCAGGAAGGCCAGGGCGTCACTGGAAAGAGTGGTTTGCGACGATGGATCAAACCGCCTGAGGAACTCTCCTGCTAACAGTGGGATATCGTCCGTTCGTTCACGTAGTGGCGGCACCTTAATCTGAAACACCGACAGGCGGTAGAAAAGGTCCTCACGAAACTGCGCCTGAGCGATCAGTTCGGACAGGTTGCGATTGGTGGCGGCGATCACGCGCACGTCGACCAGGTGGCGATCGGTTGCACCTAATGTTTCCACCTCACCCGTCTCCAGCACCCGCAGCAGTTTGGCCTGACACGACCGGGGGAGATCACCTATCTCGTCGAGAAAAATGGTGCCGCCGTCAGCCAGGACGAATTTGCCGGGGTAGTCCTTGACGGCACCGGTGAAAGCACCCTTGCGATGCCCAAACAACTCCGATTCGAAAAGCGTTTCCGGGATGCCGGGGCAGTTGACTTTGACAAACGGTCGGTCGCGGCGGCGGCTCTCAAGATAGATGCGAGTGGCTACCAGTTCCTTGCCGGTACCATTCTCACCTTCGATCAGAACGGTGACATCGGTCGGCGCGGCCTGGCTGATGACACTCGAAAGTTGTCTCATGGACGCCGACTGTCCAATCATCTGCGAACCGGCATCTACCTCATCGGCCATGATCGAACGTTGCCGTTCGGCTTGCAGCAGCATCAAGGCGGCGCGCACCGATGAGATCAGTCGTTCCGGCGCCACTGGTTTTTCCAAATAATCGACGGCGCCGAGCTTCATGGCTTCCAGAGCAACTGCGATTTCAGACTGCCCGGAGATAACCAGAACCATAGGCGCGGTAGTATCCCCCTTGATCCGCTTCAGGAATTCGATTCCAGAGAGTCCCGGCAGGTTGAGATCAAGCAGGACCAGATCGTACTTGTTCCGCTGGATCCGCTTCAGGCCGGTCTCAGCGTCGGATGCGCCTTCAGCGAGGTGTCCTTCGTCGGTCAACAGCGAAGCAAAGGAACCGGTGATGTTGGGCTCATCATCGATTATCAGGATTCTGTTCCGCATCCGATTCGTCCTCCCGCTGCAGCGTGATAGTGATTGTCGTGCCCGACCCTTCCTTCGAGTCGATAGTGAGCCCACCGCCACTTTCAGTTATGACTTTCTCTACGATTGCCAGTCCCAGTCCCTTTCCTTTTTTCTTGGTGGTGAAGTACGGTATTCTGGCCGAAGAAATCGTCTCGGGCGACATGCCGGCCCCATGATCCTCCACGATGATGTCGATTCGGTCCTCACTAGCGACGAGAGCCAGACGAACCAGGTCACCCTGGGATGAAGCATCGGCGGCGTTCTGTAACAGATTGTGTAGGGCCTCTCGAAAATAGGTGACGTCCAGTTTGGCTGTTACTGCGTGGTCGGGTAGTTCGACGTCAAAGCGATAGCTATCCATGCGATCACGATAGAGAGCAGCAATGGACTTTAGGAGATCCGTGAGATCGACTGTCTCCAACTTGGGCGGCGGGAGTTTGGCCAGGTGAGAAAACCGATCGGCCAGATCGACCAGGTGTCTTAACTCCTCCGTGGCCGCTCGCAATGGTTCCGCAGCTTCGGCATAATGATCGGAGTCCTTCAGCAGTTTCTCCAGACGGTGCAGCGAGATCATGATCGGTTGCAGGGGGTTCTTCAGTTCATGAGCAAACCGCCGTGCCACGTTGCGCCAGGCCGCAACCCGTTCCGTCTGGGCGAGGCGGGTGGTAGTGAACTCCAGGCGTTCCGACATGCGGTTGAAACTGTTGATCAAGGTGCGTATCTCACCGACACCGGCCGGCTCAACCTTCCGTCCGAACTTACCCTCGGCGATCTCTTCGGAGGCGCTGCTCAGGCGGATCAACGGACGCGACAGCGATCCGGCCAGACGGGAGGAAAAAATCCAGGCCACAAGGACCGTGACGCATCCCACCAGCAAGAAGAGGAGGGCCAGAAAGTAAAGGTATCGAGAACGAAGCTCCTTGCTTGACGATTTGCCGGCCTGTTCTCTTTGTATCTGTTCCAGTATTTGCGAGTACTCGCGGTCATGGAGATACCCGCCGCAGATGAGTTCCGACGTCGCGGAGACGCGACAGTGATACTGCAGCACACCGTACGGTGTCTCCAGCATACCGCTGTGGTTTTCGAAGATGCGGGTGCGCAGGTCAGCACTACCGACCGATGCGAGCAGAGAGTCGCCCACGTGCGTTGTCATCACGGTATCATCAAGCGTAAACAAGAAATCCAGGTCAGTCCGGAGCGGTGAAGTTCGTTGAATGAACGCGTTGAGGCCCGTCTCTATTCTCGAAACCACGAAGGTCTTGTAGTAACTGTCAAGCTCAGTGGTTCCACCGGCAGTGGTCGATGTTTGGAAGGCCGTCGACTCGGTAGTCAGGTAGTAACCAAAGAGGGCCAGTGCTGCTGATGGTATGAGGGAGAACAGCAGGAAGAGCCTAAACAGTTTTCTGCCAAACCCGGATTTCATTTGACTCAGTTCAGAAAGCGGTGAATGTATTCCTGTAGCGCCTGGCGGTGCGAGATGAAGGCGATCTTGTCCGGCAACTCGTCAAAGGGGAAGTAACGAACCTCCATGGCATCATCAGCCGCCTTCATCTCACCGCCGATCACGTCACCCAGGTACAGGATGAGAACAGCATTGGTGCGCGGGTCGTCGTTGCCGTGGTAAACATCGAACATCGAAGTCAAACGTACTTCCAGTCCTGTCTCTTCGGCCAGCTCACGCACGGCGGTTTCTTTGGGATGTTCGCTCCACTCCATGAAACCGGCCGGAATACACCACCAACCTATCCGTGGGGGATGCGCCCGCTTGACCAACAGAACCTGTGCCTCTCGGACCACAATCACTCCGGCGGCCGGGATCGGGTTTTGATAAAAGATATACCCACACTTTTCGTCGGGACAGATCATGCGCTGCGCATGTTCAATCTCGCGTTCCACCAGCGGTCCGCCGCACTTCGGACAGTACCGGTAGCCGCAGTGCATGTTTTTCAGTTCGGTTAGTTTGCGGTCGTCGAATAGATCATGTTTCTTACTCATGAGCGCTGATTGTCCCGTTCATTTTGAGGGCTACTATAGTTGTGTCATCGCGCGGTGGGCTGGTCGGATCATGAGAACGCACGTCGTTCAGCATTGTTTCCATGATTTCGTGAGCCTTCTGATTGCGATGATTACACACAAGTTGGCGTAGGCGGTCTTCGCCATACTCCACTTCGTTTTCGTCCATGGCCTCGGACAGACCGTCGGTGAACAACACCAGCATGTCATCCGGCCCGAGTGTTACCGTATCTTCGTCATATTCCATATGGGGAAGGGCGCCGATAATCAGCCCGCCGGTCTTCAGCAATTCAATAGTGCCGTCCGAGCGAGCCAGAATAGGATAGTTGTGGCCGGCGTTGGCATAGTGGAACGTACCGCGCCTGGTATCCAATTCGCCGTAGAAAAGGGTTACGTATTTCTCGGCCGAGGTGGTAGCGGCGAGTTGTTGATTGACATTCTTGAGCATACTGGCGATGGGAGTGCCGTTGTTGACTTCGCTGCGGATCATGGCTTGTGTCTGTGTGATCATCAAGGCCGCCGGCATCCCCTTGCCCGAGGCATCGGCGATAACCACGCCCAGCCGATCTCCATCGATTTTGATGAAGTCGTAAAAGTCACCCCCCACCGTCCGTGACGGTGTCGAACGGGCACAGATGGTGGAACAGTCGATAGTCGGAGGGTTTGAGGGCAGCAGGTCGAGTTGGATCTGCCGCGCCATGTTGATCTCTTCCTGAAGACGCGTGCGCTCAAGAGACTCGACATACAAGCGGGCGTTGGTGAGCGCGCTGACCATCTGGTTTGACAGTACCCCCAGCAGGTTGAGATCCTCAGATGAATAACGATACCCGGCCGCTTTCTCCGTCAGGGCCACAAACCCGAGCAAGTGGTCGGCGTCCTTCATGGGCAGCACCATTCGTACGCCGCGAGTCTCCAACATCGTCGCCAGATCGGAGCCGGGACTGTAATCGGTCAGGCTTCGGTAATAGGTCGGGGCGTCAAGCAGGTTTATTCCGCGCAGCATCAGGTCCTGGCGGTCTATGACAACCCGCCGCGGGTGATCATCGCTGGGCAGCATGGCGTACTCGGTAATGCTGTCATCGTACAAAATGAAATAGACACGATTGACCAGAAGAGTCGTCTTGAGTGTTTCTTCGATAGTCTGGCGCAACTGCGTCGGGTCGAAAAGCGATATTACCTGACGCGAAAACCGTTCGATCACATTGCGATGATCGGTACGGGTCCGCATGAACATGGAACGAATCAGATCGTCCACCCAGTTATTGATGGGTTGAAAGAACAACAGGAGCAGGATGATGAAGCCGTAGCTGACCAGTTCGGCCTCAACACCAAACATGGAAGCCACGATAGCCCGACTCTGAACCACCATGACAATGTAGACACCCACCAGCAGAGCAGATGTAATAGTGTTGACGAAAGATTGGCGGAACACCATCTGAACATCCAGGAACTGATGTCGTATGGTGGCGAAAATGAACAAACCCGACCCGGCCAGCAACGCAGTCACCAGTAGGCTCGATGTCACTCCCTCGCTGAACAATCGAGGAGCCAGCATCCAGCCAAGCTGAGCCACCAAGTAGAGTCCGAGGCCGATTCGTGTGCCGGTCAGCACCCATCGCGTCTGGGTCAAAATCTTTGGGTTGGTGACACGCTTCCGGCCTGACTCGAGGAAGTAACCTGCCGCTACTACGTAGGCTATGCTGATCACGGCAAAAATGGATCTCTCATATCCCCGAAGCACGTTCAGAGTTAGTTTCAGCCAGGAAAACAATGTCGCCAGCGGCTGCACGACCAGGCTGGAAAGCCCCTCGTCACCGGGGTCGACATGAAATATGTCGAGGGCGGAGGATAGCTGGTCAAAGAAGAGCACGATCACGCTGTGCATCAGCGGGGGCAGGAAAATCGCAAGGCGGATATAACGATAGCCGGCGCGACTCAGGCGGTCGAAGGGAAACAGGCAGGAGAACAGGAGCAGAAGCGGGAAGAAAAACTCCCACAGGTGGCGCAGTTTGTAAACAGGTGATGCTTCGAAACCAAGGGGGGCGGTCGCCGATTGCGCGAGAACGGAGCCTAAGGCCATGAACAATGGACCCAGTCCCGCGAAAAATAACATGGCGCCGGTAACACGATTTAGCCTGCTGCGGAAATTGTCACGCGTAATAGTGATGGCCAGAAAAATCAGAAAGCCACCGGTTAGGAAATAGCACAGTGTTCTTAGTAGTTCTGCGCTCATACTCCAACCTCAATCGAAACGATCAGACCTTACTAAACTAAATGCATTTGGTGACAATGACAGTGGTGCCTCTATCGGAGGCCTCAATCTCCACTTGGTCCATTAACGATCGCACAATGAATATCCCACGCCCGACCTCTTTCATCAGGTTGGCGTCATCGATCGGGTTCTCGATATCACAGGGATCAAACCCGGCGCCCTGGTCGGTCACAGATATCTCAACACATCCGTTGCTTTTCGAGATCGTTACGGCAACCGCCTTATCCGAGGCTGACTTGTTGCCATGAAGGATGGCGTTGTTGACGAGTTCGGAGACGGATATGGCGATATCGGCTACGGCCGATTCGTCGGCGCCGAAACCCCGCAGGATGCCCTCAATGAATACGTCAACGTCCGACAAGTACTCCTGGTCGGATGGAATTGAAATGCTGTTACCTTTGATCACTGGTTTCATCATGTTACGGTGGTCTCCAAAAAAACAGGCAGGCTACGTCCGCGCCTACCCGTTATCGCAAACGGCCATTCTCAGTCGACTTGCCGATAGCTAGTTGAAAGACGCAATCGCATCCTCGACCGTGTCATAAGCGTCGAACACCGATACTAATTTCGTAATGGTCAGAAGCGACTGTATCTTGTCGGTCACTTTGGCTAGTTTTAGCTGGCCGTCGCTGTTACGAAGGGTCGTGTATCCCTGAATGAGGATACCCAGACCGGTAGAGTTCATCCATTCAATACGCGACAGGTCGATAACCACTTTGGTCCTGCCCTGCTGGATAAACTCGTACAGCTTGTCATGAAGCAGCGTGGCATCCGGTCCGCCCATGATCTTTCCCTTGGGTTCAAGAACTACCACCCCATCCTGCTCACGGTCGGTAAGCTTCATCTTAGTCGGGCCTCCGCTCTGTTAGCTCGTTTATCCCTTCTACGTCCCGGACCACAACCATGTTTCCGCGCGGACCGGTTAATCAACTCGGTTGCTGTCGGCAGGAGGTAATTCACAGTATCGAGACGCCAACAACGCCGTATGACCAATTACCCTATATCAA
The DNA here is from genome assembly GCA_030612965.1 of bacterium. Lineage (GTDB taxonomy): Bacteria > Zixibacteria > MSB-5A5 > GN15 > FEB-12 > JAJRTA01. The sequence continues at coordinate 5,986 of JAUWMW010000041.1, read as the reverse complement.
CATCTCAAGTCAAGGTCTTTTTGTTTGGGCTGAATGATAAGGTGTTGGTGAATAATAGGTTGGCCGACACATGTGGCGGTCCGCCTATCTGACGTATGTTGTGCTGTCACCAGATGATTATTCTCACTCAGCGTGTCTGTTGGACGCTGCAGAAAGCTGACGTGAAACCTTCGCCCTGTGAGACCGCCGAGTGTGGCCGCGTTGAACTCTGTAACGCAAAATACGCGCTTGACAACGAACCCTATGTTGTCTATATTCCAGTGAGGTCGTCCTAGTCTGTTTGCGCTGCCTGAGTCCTCACGTGGGTAGGTGCTATCGAGACGACTCAGGGGCAGACAGGATTCGCATCTTCAAGTGTTCTTTCTCATGATCGGTGATCCGCCGCGTGCGCCGTGTCCGTAGCAGAGCACAATGCTCGGGACGTGAGTAGATAAGGAAAGCAAGAGAAACCCATGCAACCGTTGGGAGGCATGATGTACAAGGACTGTTTGAGACTACTGGCCGCCCTCGTGGTGGTAGCAGTAACAGGAACCAATCTCCTCGCTGCCGATGGACCGGCATCTGACGTCGATCTCAGACTTCCGCCGCCTGACCTGTTCGACATTGGGTGGCCGACCTGGACACCCCACGGAGTGCCGTTGGATACGCCCTGGACTTTGTTTAACTGGGGGGATACAGATTTGGCGATAACCCTTACTCCTGTCCAAGACAATGGGCCGACCGGGTGGTTGACCATTTCATCGGAATTGCAGGGGACGGTGGTGATTCCATCCGGCGAGAATAACAGCGTCACTGGTACTATCACGCTAAACACTGGCGGAGTAGTAAACGCACCGGGGACCATCGTCTATCTGCGCGGACGGATCGATCTGGACCCCGATGGATACGCTTATGGCCCAGACCCTCTTGAAGTGGAATGCTGGGTGGCGGATACTGTTTACCTTCCCGCCTACGACACCATCACGACCGGCTGCCTGGCTCTGGTCGTCGGAAACAGCGGTAACTGCGGTAGTCAGGGGATGGGACGGGTCAACATGGATTTCTTCGATCATGGTGACTGTGACACGGTTGATTCCATTCCCGGGGAAAGCGATGTTTACCTCTACGACGGTTCGCCGGTGATCTGCTGGCAGGACGGCGACTCTGTTCGCTGCAACTGGTCGATATTCGGGTGGGGTATGACCTGCCTGAGCGGCTTCATACCTCTGGTCGAAGAGCGGACTGTTGACTCCGGGGACTTCTATTACTACCAGTCCGAGTTCATCACTCACGACAGCGGGATAGGCGTGCGCCAAAGCTGGTATGCACCGAAAGACCAACCCGATTCCTGTCAGTTCCTGATCCACAGGCTACGTGTATTCTCCTACGACGAACAAACGCACACCAATCTTGCCATCGGTGAAATCATCGACTGGGATGTCCCGGCCGACACCGGCATCCGCAACAATTCCGGGTTCGATCTGAACAAGCGGTTAATCTTCCAACAGGGTTCGGAGTACAACGATGATGACGACGTCGAGTGCATGAACAACGATGACCGCTACGGCGGCATTTCTCTCGTGCAGATCATGGGTGAAGGTGAGATACCGAGTGAGTATTTCTACGGGGCTTTCACAGCCGACAACACCACTCAGGTTTATCCGTTTGGCGGTCTTGAGGACGACTCTGTATGGAAATATATGGGAACCATTGAGGGCATAAGCCTGTCCGATTCGACGAATACTGATCTCCATACGGTCATGACCTACCGATTTGGGCATACCCTGGCGGAAGGCGACACTCTCGACATCACGTCGGTGTTGGCGACCTCAATGGGGGGCTATGCCGATTTCATCGCCACCGTTCAGGCCGGCCACCAGTGGAGCTACGATCACTTACTGCCACACTTTAGTTGCTGCGTCGGAATGAGAGGCAACATCGATTATGATCCTGGCGATGCTCTGGATATTTCAGATCTGGTGTATTTGGTTGATTATATGTTCACGGGTGGTCCTGAGCCTCCTTGTTTTGAAGAAGCGGACGTGAACTGCGATGGAGCACTCGATATCACCGATTTGGTCTACCTCGTCGATTATATGTTCACTGGTGGTCCGCCGCCCGCGCCGTGTCGGTAGCAGTCCGTGCATCAAGCTGCGAGGTCATGCACGTAGAACCCCGGAGTGGATTCTCAAGCTCCGAGCGTATCTTCATCCTATACAGTTGTACTACACAAACTGCGCATATTCGCGGTGTATCCTTTATGATGTGATATGCGACGACCGATGTTTTTCGCAGATCGGCGCACACAACTCATTGCGGGATAAACAGGGCTGTGAAATCCTGGAAAAAGTGCGCTATGATACAGGGCCACAGGCTGCGAGTGCGAAGGTACAGTAGAGCGAACATCATACCGTACACGGAGAGCAATATCAGCCCCGGCCATCCCTGATAAGCGTGGCAAATACCGAACGCCAGCGATGACACTATCACTGGCATCACCCATGTTTTGGTTTTACCAAGAATGCGCAATCGCGTCATTAGGTAGCCCCTGAAAGCTATCTCCTCGCAGAAGCCGGCTGTCATCGAGACCACCACCCAGACTATCCGCCCGGCCGTGTCCTGAGGAACCAGCAGTGCGATTTCCCCCGGCATCGGCAGGCCTGCCTGGGCCAGGAACCAAGCCAGCCCGGCGAGGATCAGATTGGCCACCAACAGGAAAGAAATGGCCCAGGCGAAGTCGACAGCCCGCAGCGGTTTCAGCCCGACGCCGAGCAGCCCCGTCTGCTCTCGGAAGGTGGCTACAAACAGCACCAGAAAAAGCAGCCATTGCACCATGATCGTCGCCACTAGTGTGAAAAGCAGAATGGTGTCGTTGAGTAGTTCGGCGAGGTCTTCCGGATCACCTGCAAACACTACCGAGAATACGGGGTAGACTACAAGCAATAGGAACAGCACTACCCAGGTGGCTCTGGAACGGCGGAAGCTGAGGTTGTCCGACCAGCGCAGGAACCGCATGAAGGCATTGTCGCTGGTGATCTCAGCGTCGTATACGGGGATTCGCTCGTAGTCGGGAATTTCCAGATCAACCTCTCAATTGCCATTTCTTCCAGTTATCGACGTTCATCCGAAGTTAGGCACTGGACGGAGTCAAAGCGAGCGAAAACTCCGCCCTGACACCGACTAAGCTGCATAATGTGACTCATGTGACACGCCTTTGTGACTATTGTCTGTTAGTCATGTGAAACCCATGTGGTAGCCATCACGCTGGGACCGTTGTTTCTTGGACCAGCAGAACCAGTCGACCGACAACCAGGAACGAGAAAGGGGAATGATGCCCAGCAGCCGAATAGTGTACCAGGACTGGATCGTCGAGATCGGTTACGATCCGGACAATAGAGTGGCGCCGAACGGCGGTGATCTGTTCCGCTCCGACTTCATGTCGCTTGACCACCCGGCGGCGGCAGTTCTATCCGACGCCGATGCCTTAGCAATTCGTATCGAACGCCGAGAGTTGGTTCGTCTGGCTGTTACCGAGGCTCTGAACAACCTCGACGATGACGAGCGTGAGTTCGTGATCCGGTTTCATTTCATGGGGGAGAGCTACCGTCGAATCTCGGAACTGTCCGGGCGCAACATTCACAAATTGGAGGTACTACACAAACGCAGTCTCAGGAAGCTGCGGAAGCAACTTGCTGCGTTTGTGCACGAGACTTTCGGGCTTGACAGCGAGGTGATACCTGACTGTCCCATATGTCGATCACCGTTCGCCGCTGAACTCGACGAAATCATACGCAACCGCGACCGAACGGCCACCTGGCGTCCGGTCCTGACGCTGCTAAAGACCAAGTACAACCTGTCCATCAGTTCGCCCCAGCTTCTGATCGGGCATGAGAAGTATCACTGATGTATCCACTGTATCACAGCGCCGCGCAATCCGGAAAGGAGAAAAGATGACCGAAACTAACACCGAAACCCGCCGCCTGAGAGGTGATCACTGTCTCAATGTTTTCGTGTCGTACGAATTGAAAGAGAAATTGAAAGCCCTGGCCTCGAAATATGATCGCACGACCTCGGACATGGTTCGTGCGGTCCTGCGTATCGGCATTCCGATGATGGAAGGGCTTTCCGAAGCGGAAGAGATCATGGTGCGTGAGTATATTGCGCTCTTTCGAAAGCTTCGTCAGGTCAAATCGCTCAAGGAGATCTAACCGGCTGCGAAGAAACCCTGCAATCTCTAAGTATTGCTGTGGGCGGCAGACCTCCCGGTCTGCCCCAGAGTAGTATGTTAAGGGCAGACGTCCTCATCTGCCCCAAGCTGTCCCGGGGTAACACCTGTCAGCATGGGTGGCCGTCTCAAACTTGTTTGGGGCGGGTTGATCCAATGTCCATGGCCAAACAAGTTTGACCATGCCACCCAGCCGCAACGTCGCCGGGCGCTGTCGCATGCAACTCTCCACCCAACGGCCAGCCGCCGAGAAAAAGCTTGAGGCTGCCGGACGTTCGTGGTATACTCCAGCCGGCTTGAAACAGGGAACTCGGCCATGTATGTGAAGCAGAGAACGGCGAAAAAAGAGAGCACGTTGACCGGAGCCGGTTTACACACCGGCAACAACTGTACTATGACCTTCAAGCCGGCGCCGGCCGGCACCGGGATTCGGTTTGTCCGCACCGATTTGCCGGACCAACCGTGGGTCCAGGCGGATATCGATCATGTGGTAGATATCTCGCGGGGTACGACTCTCCAGGCGGGTGAGGCAATAGTCCACACGGTGGAACATGTGCTGGCGGCCTTCGCGGGTTTGCAGATCGACAATCTGATAGTCGAACTCGACAACAACGAGCCGCCGGTCGGTGATGGCTCGGCCCGACCGTATGTCGACAAGCTGCTCGAGGCCGGTATCGAGGATCAGGACGCCGACAAAGTCTATCTCGAAATCGATACCCCTATGGCGTACAGCGAGCCGGAACGAGGTGTCGATGTGGTGGTGACGCCGTCGGATGAAATGCGCATCACCTTCATGATCGACTACAAGAACCCCGCCCTCGGCACCCAATATACATCGCTAGTTGATCTAGAGCAGGAGTTCGTGGAGGAATTTGCACCCGCTCGCACCTTTTGTTTCCTTTCTGAAGTGGAACAACTCAGGGAGGCGGGGCTGATCAAGGGGGGCGGTCTTCATAACGCGGTTGTGATCTACGATGGCGATGGCGGTCAGGTCGAGGTGGACCGCATCCGCAAGGCGCTTGGTCTCAAAGAGGAGGCGTTCGTCGGTGAAACCGGCATTATCAACGACATCCCCTTGCGCTTCCCTAACGAACCAGTGCGGCACAAGGCGCTCGATCTTTTGGGGGATCTGTTTCTGATCGGAGTGCCGTTCAAGGGCCACGTACTGGCGGCCCGATCCGGGCACAAGGCCAACGTCGCGCTGGCCAAGAAGATGCGTGATCTTTACAAGAAAAAGAAACTGGCCGGACGTTACGATGCTAGGGGCGGGGATGTCTTTTTCGACATCAATTCGATCCTGAAGATCATGCCGCACCGCTACCCCTTCCTGTTGATCGACCGCATCCTTGATCTGGAACCGGGTAAGCGAGTGGTGGCGATGAAGAACGTGACCATCAACGAGCCGTTTTTTCAGGGGCATTTCCCCGGACATCCGATAATGCCGGGTGTTTTGATTCTGGAGGCGCTGGCCCAGGCAGGCGGCGTGTTGCTGTTGCATGAGATCGAACACCCGGAGACCAAGGTAGTCTATTTCATGGGTATCGATAACGCGAAATTCCGTAAGCCGGTTATGCCGGGTGATCAGTTGCGTTTCGAGTTGGAGATGAAGAGTTTTCGACGCATGACCTGCAAGATGTCAGGCACGGCGTATGTGCAGGATAATGTTGTGGCGAGCGCCGACTTCCTGGCCATGGTGGTGGACCGATGACCGACATTCACCAAACAGCGATTGTGTCTCCCAGGGCCGAACTGGCCGATGACGTGATTGTCGGGCCGTACACG
>JAUWMW010000097.1 GCA_030612965.1 bacterium | reverse complement strand
ATAAGCGCGATATATCTGGGTAGCGCCCGTCGCACCGGGTGATCATCTCAGCAGCAATCACCGCCTCAAAGGCCGATTTTGGCTTGCTTAAGCAGCCGCTGTGACTATATTGAGACTAAGCGCGGTCGAATACTTACACGCAAATCGTGGAGGACCTCACCATGGTCAAGAAGACTCTTTTGACGGCACTGATCCTGTTGATACTTGTGGCTGGGACAGCCCTTGCCGAACCAGACAGTCTCTGGATCGGTCAACAGAGTGCCTTTTATGTGTATGACGGTATTTTCAAGGTGCCGCTGTATTACTCCAACGACAATCCTTTGGGGTCGATAGGGTTCCCATTCTTCTTCATTACAAGCGGCGGACCAATTATGCCCGACTCCATCACACGGGCTGACCGGACCTACGGCACAACCATGTTTACACTTTTCCTTGGATTTTCAAGCGGTGATTACGGCGGCAATCCGGATTCGACTTGTGCCGGTCTGATCAGTTTTGCTGATGAGATCCCGGCCGGAGATGGAGTGATCGCAGAGTTTTGGTTCTCCGGAGGTCAGGTTGGCGATATGATATCGTTCTTGCCTATCCCTAACTACCCGCCGGGTTGCGTGCTTAGTGCCAGTCCCCCTGATCCTGATGGCGGTCCTGTTCACGCGCCGACGGCCGTGGTTATCCTGGAAGGTGGCACTGAGATAGTCTGTCAGAGCAGTATCACCGGCATGGCAACTCATGTCATCACTTTCGACATACAGGTTGTAGGCGTGGCGCAGCCGTTTGACCTTGAGATCGTCTCACTGACAGGACCGGCTCCTTATGACAACGAACCAAATCTCAGTGGCAGCAACCCCTGGACCTTCTACTGGGTGCCCGGTTTCAATGACGTTGGCGAGTACGCTTTAGTCCTGCGCGCCACCGACGCTGAAAGCGAGATAGTCGACAAGACTGTAACCATCACGGTGACCGAGTTGCAGGTAGACCCCTGCGATGTGGCGCGCGGTGATTTGAACTGCGACGGCATTGTGGACATCGCTGACTTGGTGTTCTTTGTCGATTGGATGTTTACAAACGGCCCGGCACCGTATTGTAAGTAGAGGATAATTCAGCATTTAGCTGCGCGATCCCAACTAGGCGAGGCAACAGAGCGCTGCCGCTCGTCGACACGGGGCGAGCATCTCTGTCTAGTCGCTTGGGTCGCGGGCCGCGATGCACCAGCACTATGATTCCGCCATCTCACATTTGGTTGCAGCGCGGTGTCCCTCAAGTGTGATCCAAGAGGCCGGTCGCCCCTGAGGGGTATATACTCCTCGCGACTGCATGTGATAGCATATAGCATGCTGTTAATTGCTACGCCTTTCATTCTGCTGCAGAACTACCTGGTGGAGGCGATATCCGTATTCTCCGGTTCAACCTTTGAGGTTGTCGGATTTGAGGTCCCGTTTGTTCCGGTTGCGGCCGTGATCTTCGCGTTCATGGCGGCAATCCTGCTGCGCAGGTATATCACCCGGATGTGGATTGTGGCCGGTGTCGTCGCCGTCTTGATGATCGCTCTGTCTCAGCAGATCGCCGACTACTACTTCAGTCACAATTTTTATGACTTGCAGCAGAACTGGCACTATATCGCCTATGGCCTCCTCGCTTTCATGATGTACCGTGATCTCGCGCCCCGTGGAATCCCAGCCGCGCGGATCATGCTGATCACTTATATTTCCGCTTTGCTGTTCTCGACTTTTGACGAGATCTTTCAGATGTACATGAGCAGCCGCGTATTCGACATGGGTGATATCGCCAAAGATTTGTGGGGAACCTTAACGGGAATAGTCATGCTCTACCTGGTGACGAGCACGAGCACGGACCTGCGAGCAGAGTGGAAACGGATACGTCACCGAAAGCTGCACAGCTACTTCGCTCATCCACCCAGTCTACTCGTGCTGATGGTAATCTTCGCGCTGCTACTGCTTGGGTTCGGTTCTCTGTTGAGCGACTCGCCGTATGCGTTGCTCGTTGTTGTCTTCAGCGTCAGTGGCTTTGTGATTGTCTTTCTGCTCATTCATGTCAGTCAACTCAGGTGGGTCAGAAACGGTCTCGTTGCTATTCTTGTCCTGGCGCTCATCGCGCAATCGGTATCATATGTCATCTATCGCTCGGACGGCATCGTGCATAATCAATACGGTCTGACTGTGTACGAAGGGATCCCCATCATCTTCTTCGATGTGATGATCTTCCCGGACGGTTCGTTTCGTCTGGTCGACAAGAAACATCATTTCAGCCTGCGTGATCAGGACTTCTTCAACAAGCAAAAGGCGGATATCATTGTAATTGGGAGCGGAACATACGGCAAGGGCGGTCTTGGGTTTCCCCAGAAAGTTCCGGTCCAATTCGTGTACAACCCTTACACCAAACAGGGTACTCAGGTGATTATTCTGAACAACGCGGAGGCATGCAAGTTGTTTAACAGGTTGAAGGCGGAGCACAAGAATGTTATCTTCATTCTCCACAATACCTGCTGATTCTGGTCGCACGCAGAGGAGCAGACCAGTTCTGCAACCCTCTCGGAGTGAGACCGTCCTCAGTTATGGCCTAATGCTCATCTGGCTTCTGTTGATATCGTTTGGGGCCGTCTCGGCTGTCAATCCGGAATGGCTCAAGGAATTTTCCGGTCTGGGCCGGCGCGCGGAATTCCGGGACTATAAGAACTATGGCGATGCTTTCTTGCAGCAGCAAGACTATCGGCGGGCTATCGGTCAGTACCAGGCGGCGTTGGATATCAGGCCGGGACAAGCGAGTGTACTGATTAACATGGCCGTTGCATATATGCAGGCCGGCGCTGCCGACCGGGCAGTTGAGATCCTGCAGGCCGCGCTCAAAACCGAGACCGACCGTGATGAGCTCATCTACTTTAACCTCGGTGAACTGCTCGAAAAGCAGGGCATACTGGATGATGCCGCTGCATACTACCAACGAGCAATCGGCTCCACAGTGGAGCAGGATCTTGTGTACCGCAAGCTGGGCGGTCTGTATGTGTCGGCTGGACGGTACGAAGATGCCCTTCCTGCGTTTGAGAATACTCTGTCATGTCAGACGGATCCGTGCCGACCGTATCTGACTATGCTGAACCGTGGGCTTCAAACATACAAAGAAGATACCGCCAACCTGCCGATCATCGAAAGATTGGCTTCGCAAGATGTCAGCGTTGACGACCTGGACCGTTATGATCTGGAGATCATCCACCAGTTGCAGCAGAGCGATCCGGAGATTGCAAAGACACACAATCACCTGGGCTTCATTCACTATCGTTTAGGGAATATCGAAGCCGGCATTCGGCATTTTGAAAAATCCCTGCAAATCTGGCCCGGCAATGTGGATGCCTCGCGAAACCTGCCTCTCCTGAGGCAGATGCTGCACGACCGGCCGGATGTGAAGGTCGATGGTGACTGACTCCTTGCGAGTACTTGACTGCAGAACCCCTCGAATGAAAAAAGGCAATCACTCTAAGTGTGATTGCCTCATGCTTACTTATCGGAAAATGGCCTTAGTCGACCAGAACCTTCTCCAGCCGCTCACAAATGTAGTCGATATCGTTCTCGTCGAGCACCAGCGGCGGTGAAATGCGGATAGTGTGACCGTAACTGTCATTCGCCAGTAGTCCAAGGTCGAGAAGTTTCCGACAGTAAACCATAGCGTCGCCGTTATTGACTTCGATTCCGATGAACAGCCCGCGACCGCGTACTTCTTTGACATGCGACGACCGCCCGGCGATGTCCTCGATTTTCTTCATGAGAATAACACCCATCTCCGCTGATCGAGCAGCCAGACCTTCGCCGGTGATGACATCCAGCGCCGCGTTGCCTGCTACGCAGGCCAGGGGATAGCCGCCAAAAGTGGAGCCGTCCGAACCGGGATGAAAGGCCAGGTCCATCATCTTACTGTTGGTGACAAACGCCGACAACGGCACCAAACCGCCTGAGAGCGCCTTGCCCAGAACCAAACCGTCGGGAACTACATCTTCATGCTCAAAGCAGAACATCTTACCGGTCCTGCCGAGACCGGTCTGAATTTCATCGAAGACAAGAAACAAGTCGTTCTTGTCGGAGAGGTCACGCAACCCCTTAAGGAAACCGTCGGGTGGTTGATACATGCCGCCCTCACCCTGCATGGGCTCAACTAGTATGCCGCAGGTATTCTTGTTGATCGCTTTTTCGACTGCATCAACGTTGCCGTACTCGACCGATACAAAACCGGGGGTCAGTGGACCGAAACCTTCCTTGTACTTCTTGCTGGACGAGAAAGATACTACCGCGATCATCCGTCCGTGGAAGTTGTTGCTGAAAACGATCAACTCCTGCTTGCCATCCGGGATGCCCTTGACTTTCCAACCGTAGTAGCGGGCCATCTTGATGGCGGTCTCAACCGACTCGACTCCGCCGTTTTTGCAAAGCCCCTTGTTACCATGGTCGCCGAAACGGGGACCTATCTGCGGCACTAACTCGGCCAGCTTCTTTAGGAACAAGGTCCGAGTATCGGTGTAGACCACGTTTGAGATAACGGACGCATAACTGCCCTGCAGCGCATCGATAAGAGCCTGCGCAATGCGGGGGTGACAATGACCGGGGTTGGCGGCGGAGTAGGCAGCCAGGCAGTCGAGATAACGGTTGCCGTCGATGTCCGTTAACCAGAGTCCTTCGGCTTTGCGCACCACCACTTCAAGCCGGCCGTAGTGATTGGCGCCAAAGGTGCGATCGTATTCAAAAACCTGCTTGTCGGGAATCTGGGAGAAGCCGATGGGTGAACGGTTCATGGTGTTGGTTTTCGTCATAATAGCACCTCACAAGAAAAGAGCATTTATCTCAGACCACAATTGGTCACAGCCAATCATTATAACAATTGGCGGTGTGAAATTCAAGAGGGAACACAGAGATATTTGTGCTCTTATTGCGAACGCCGACGATAAGTTATTTCACAACTACGGCCCGCAGACCGGCGCCGGACCACCGGTGAACATGAAGTCGACCAGGTAAACGAGGTCCGTGATGTCAACGACCAGGTGGCTATGAGCAAGACGGAACAGCTTATCGCAAGGTGGCTCTTGAGCGTAATTACTCCGACGTACATGAACATGAAACGGCTCCTTTCGAGGCGACAATGTGTGTGGTTACCTTTTGCTTTGAGTCCACGCGCGGATCAGAGCCTCTTGTACCTTCCATGGACCCCCAAAAACTCCCCAATGTGGTCCCAATTCGACTTGCTTTTTCCCGCCAAAAGGTTATCATCGAACCCTTAAGAAGTATGGAGGAAATGAATGCCAAAGGTTCATGACAATACCCAGATCGGACCCATGGTCTGGAAAATGAGAGTTGAAGTCCCGCGTATGGTGGCCAGGGCCAAAGCCGGGCAGTTTGTAATTCTGCGCGTCAACGAAAACGGCGAGCGAGTGCCCATGTCAATCGCCGGACTGGACAAAGAGAACGGCTTGCTCACCATCATCTATCAAGTGGTGGGCAAAACGTCGGCGCTGATGACTACCGTTCCGGACGGCGGCGAGATTTCCGACTGTGTCGGTCCGTTGGGGCTTCCATCTCACGTCGACAATTGGGGCACGGCTGTTCTTGTCGGCGGTGGGATAGGTATCGCGCCGATATACCCCATTGCACAGGCCTACAAGGAAGCCGGCAATAAAGTGCACACGATTATCGGTGCCCGCTCGAAGGACCTGTTGTTCTACGAAGATGAACACAGGGCGGTGGCCGACGAATTACATATCTGTACCGATGATGGTTCTGTTGGGCATCATGGTTTCGTTTCCGATATTCTCAAGCAACTCCTCGATAGCGGTGAGAAGATCGGCATGATCATGGCTATCGGCCCGGTCATCATGATGAAAGTGATCTCCAACCTCACCCGCGATTACGAAGTCCCAACATGGGTGTCGTTGAACCCGCTTATGATTGACGGTACCGGGATGTGCGGCGGGTGCCGTGTTTTGATCGGTGATGAGACCAAGTTTGCATGTGTTGATGGTCCTGATTTCGACGGTCATAAAGTCGACTTTGACCTTTTGACCAGCAGGCTCGGCGCCTACAAAGAGCAGGAGCGCGCCGCGATGAGACGTTTCCTGGAAAACCCCGGATGCAAACTGGCCAAGGCGGTCGAGACGTTCAAGTATCCTAACGAAGTAGAATAAACGCAGCGTGTCACGGTTTGAGTACGCACGATCTTATTTAGCATAGACGGAGCAAGGTGTGACTGAGAATATACCAAAGAAAGAGCGGATGAAAATCCCCCGGCAGACGATGCCGGAGCAGGAACCCGACGTACGCAACCACAATTTCAGAGAAGTCCCCCTGGGCCTTACCGAGGAACAGGCGCTGCTCGAAGCGAACCGTTGCATAGAGTGCAAGAAGGCGCCCTGTATCGCCGGGTGTCCGGTGGAAGTCGACATCCCGGGGTTTATCCGTCTGGTCATGGACAAAGAATACGCGGCGGCGGCGCGCAAGATCAAAGAGACCAACTCGCTTCCGGCTGTCTGCGGGCGGGTTTGTCCGCAGGAAGAACAGTGCGAGATTGTCTGCACCCTGCACAAGAAATTCAAGCCGGTAGCTGTCGGTTACCTTGAGCGTTTCGTCTCCGACTGGGAGCGCGATAACAACTTGGTCGTTCTGCCCGAGATCGCTCCGCCGACCGGGCGCAAGGTGGCCTGTGTCGGTTCCGGTCCTGCCGGTTTGACAGTTGCAGGTGACCTCGTCAAGCTCGGCCACGCTGTCACTATCTTCGAGGCGTTGCACAAACCGGGTGGCGTGCTGGTGTACGGCATCCCGGAGTTTCGTCTGCCTAAACATATCGTACAGGCGGAGTGCGACTTCCTGGCCGAGATGGGAGTGGAATTCCAGAACTCGACCGTGGTCGGAAAGATGGACACTATCGACGAGCTGTTCGAGATGGGTTACGACGCCGTCTTTATCGGCACCGGCGCGGGCCTGCCGAACTTCATGGGCATCCCCGGCGAGAACCTGATCGGTATCTACTCCGCCAACGAGTACCTGACGCGCTCCAATCTGATGCGTGCTTACGATTTCCCGAATAACGACACCCCGATCATCATCGGCAAGAACGTCGCCGTGCTGGGTGGTGGTAACACCGCCATGGACGCCGTGCGCACGTCGCTGCGACTCGGCGCCGACAACGCCTACATTGTCTACCGTCGCAGTGAGGCGGAGATGCCGGCGCGTGCCGAGGAGATCCATCACGCCATGGACGAGGGGGTGCAGTTCCACATGCTCACCACGCCGATCAACTTCATCGGTGACGATAACGACAAGGTGAAAGCGATGGAGTGTCTGCGGATGGAACTGGGCGAGCCTGATGCGTCCGGTCGCCGTCGCCCGGTGCCGATCGAAGGTTCCAATTTCATCATGGAGGTCGATCTTGTCGTTGTCGCCATCGGCAACTCCTCCAACCCATTGATTCCTCAGACCACGCCGGGTCTTGATACCAACAAATGGGGTAACATCACCGTGAACGATGATACGATGCTGACTTCACGCAAGGGCGTTTACGCTGGTGGTGACATCGTGACCGGTGGTGCTACTGTGATCCTGGCGGCCGGCGCCGGCAAGAAAGCCGCCCGCGCCATCCACAAGTACCTCATGGAGGAAGTGGAGAAGTAGCGTGCTCCGTGGGCGGCGGACGTCTCCGTCTGCCGCATTTCCATCCAAGCAAGGGCGCCCCGGACATTTGTCCGGGCCGTCTTTATCACATATCCCCGGAGAGCGAAACCCGAACGAACAGGCTTGTTGAAAAACCCCGAGAGCCGGTAGGCGGGGGTCTGTTTTGCGCTGGTGGTCATGGGACTTGTGCTTTACTAATCAATGTACAGGCGCATTTTGTGTGGAATTCATGGTGTTTTTGCGAGCGCTGAAGTCGACTCTTGTTCGACCCACCATAAACGGCGGGGTACACGGGAGATGCCAAAGATGTCAGGTCTCAGAGAGACCTGACGTGCAGGACTGGATTCCGGCTTTCGCCGGAATGAGGTCACCCTTCGACTGCGAGGCTGTGTCGCAATTGATTTATTCGTGGCCGGCAGACGTCCTCGTCTGCCGCTTGACATACTAC
>JAUWMW010000157.1 GCA_030612965.1 bacterium | reverse complement strand
CGACATGGCCGGCGTTGCTCTGGTAGGAGTTCAGGAGCTGTATCGCATGGTCCGGGAGCAACAGCAGTTGGCCCACGATCTTCAACAGAAGGACAAGAAAATCGAGGAACTGGAGATGCGACTGACCCAGATGGAGTCTTTGGTCGAGACGATTCTGGCCAACCAGAACTCAGGCAGCAGCGGCAAACTGGCCAGCAACCGGTAATTGGATTGGAGTAAGGACAATGAAGAAACTGATTCCGATTTTAGCTGCTATGATGGTTGCTCTGAGCTTGGTGGTTGGGATGATCCTCGCGGACGAAGGCAAAAAGGCAACTGAACCCAAGACCGAGATAGCGGATATTGACCAGCAACTCGAAATGGTGCGCGCAGCCATTGCTGCCCGTGCCGGTGAACAAATCAAGTGGCAGGTGATCGCCGCCGGCGCCACCGACGGTAGTTCGACCAGCTATGGTGTCAAGGGCACCGTTGGACAGGTTGTCATCGGTGAAGGTAGTTCGAGCAACTACGACCTCCGCCACGGCTACTGGCAGAATTTCGCCGGGGGCGGTGACTGTTGTATGGGCGCCATACGGGGCAATGTCGACTACGATCCCGGTGACGTCATTGACATCTCTGATCTGGTGTATCTGGTTGACTTCATGTTCAATGGTGGTCCGGCCCCACCATGTTTTGAGGAAAGTGATATAGACGGCAGCGGCGGTTCAACGATTGACATCGCCGACCTGGTCCACCTGGTCGACTACATGTTCACCGGTGGGCCACCGCCGGAGGCCTGTCCGTAGTGCACCCGATTTGGTTCGTGAAAATGAACAAGGGACAGCATTTCCATGCTGTCCCTTTCTCTTGGTGTGCAACGCGCCCTACGCGACCTTCACCTTCTTCGGGTAGGCACGGAACCTGGCGATCACACGCGACGCATCGCCTAGCCAGGAGATGTCTAACCTTCTACTAGATCAAATTGATCCATGTAGCTTTGTGTCCAGCTTGTGGCCGTGAGCTGGCGAAAATCGGAAGAATTGACCAAGAACTGGAATGTGGCCGCAGGAATGAAAACTCCTTGCCATTGTGGATATCAGCCTATGTTTACAGGGGAAGCCACATGCCGCCTGAGTCCGCCCCGGAGAATTCGCAGGTCAGAACTTCTCCGACCGGGTGGCACCCTCAAACTCAAGGCTGTGTCGCAATTGTATGTTCCACTGGTTCCTGCGTTCGCCGAAGGTCCGCCGCGGCGGATGTGAACCGGTGGTTCTTAAGGCTGATTCCCCACAACACCTTAGCGAGAATCGCAGGGTCACAATTCCGACTTCGTCGAGATCAGGACCCTGCGAAACGGCTTTATGACATCGCCTGCTCGTTTGGGGGTAACTTTCCTTACTGTAGTCCTTCCCAAACAAGTTTGAAACCGCCCCACCCACCGCCGTCTCAGCAGACAATAAGCCCCGCTTGGCAGCGGGGCTTATCGTTGATCTACTTTGCCTGTTGGAGCTTAATTGAGATCGGCCTGCTCGGCGGCTTCCTTAAGCTCTTTTACATGTTGCTGAGCGTTGGCAACACTCGTCTTGGCCTTTGGGTTCTTCTTGGCCAGTTTGATGAAATCCTCGCACACTTGAATGCTACGAGTGTAGTTATCAGGATTGCTGGATTCCACCGCCACAGCGTAGTTGTATGACGCCAGGTACTTTTTCGGCTTAGCCTTCAAGGCCGCCTTGAAGGCAGCGGCCGCACAGTGTGAGCACCTGAGCATTCCGGAAATGACGGAGGACGAAAACAGACTGACAGGATTTGTCAGCGGGGCACGGCATCATAGGGGTATGAGTCAGCAGGAATGGGAATTGAGACGCTTGACAACTGCCGACGGTTAGGTGTACTTTCACCCATTAGCAAGCCTTCGGTAGGGGAAGACCTTCGCGAAAGTGCGCGGCTATAAGTCTTCTGGTAGTACCGGGCAAGGAACGACATTGGACGGAGCACGACAAATTCACTCCGCTTGCAAGGCAGGCAATCCAAAGGAGAATCGCATGAAGAAACTCGTTGTCTTAAGCGCAATTGCCCTATTGGCTACGACTGCATTTGCTGATAGGATGGCCGTCACGTTGGACGGCCAAAACAAGCGAATCGTGCTTAAGGAGGATGGCACGTGGCAGTATGCGGACACAACAACAAGTGACACCACTTTTCACTTTCGCAAAACGCGCTGGGGGATGACTAAAGAAAGTGTACAGACATCCGAGTCCGCGGACGTGGCAAATGTATCAGAAAAATCGGTTGTATACAAAACCAAACTTGCGGGGTTCGATGTTCTTGTTGTGTATATTTTCGTTCACGATCAGTTGGTAAGATCGAAGTACATTCTCAACGAGAAGCACAGTAACAAGACAGAGTTTACTTTGGACTATCGATCACTCCAGAAACTGCTATCAAAGAAATACGGCGCACCATTAGAAGATGAAATCGTATGGCTCAATGATTTATACCGAGACAACCCGGAAAGTTGGGGGATGGCCGTCTCGGTTGGGCACCTGCGCTTTTACGCGAAATGGAACGACGGCAACACGACAGTGTACCTTTACCTGAATGGCGACAATTACAAGATCAACTCTGGAATCGAGTACCGAAGCATACAACTGGCGGGCTTAGAAGAACAGGCCGACTTGGAGCAAGCACTCGATGACTTATGATGACAAGGTGCGACCGTGATGCTCTTTGATCAAGTCTGAGTACGCGTCTGGCAGTTAGGGTCGGTGGTCGGATGGCACGTTTTCGTGGGCTGCAGACGCCCTCACATGGGCCTTGACACAGCAAACCCTGTTTCGCGCTTCACAATAGCGGCAGACCGGGGGGGCTTCCGCCCACATGAATTCCATCCCAGCACACAAAAAACCCCGCTTCAACGCGGGGTTTTTCGGAATCGATAATGTGCGAAGTCATCTACTGCAGGTTGGCCTTCTCCTGAGCGACTTTGCTATCCTTGACGATCTGCTGGGCTTCGGCGACTTTTGATTTGGCCTTTGGATTCTTCTTGGCCATCTTGATGAAGCTCTCCCAGACTCTTATGATCGTAGCGTAGTCTTCGGAGTCAGCTTGGCTAACTGCGATGGCGTAGTTATACGACGCCAAATAGGCGGTCGGTTTTGCTTTCAGCGCCGCCTTGTAGGCGCTGGCCGCGCTCTTGAACTTGCCCTGACTGTGATAGATGGAACCCAAGGCGAAATGGGAATTGTAGTAGTCGCTCTTTAATTCGATCGACTTCTTGAAACCCGCCACGGCATTGGTGGTTTTCTTGGTTTTCTGATATCCCTTGCCGAGCATGTAGTGGCTCAGGTGGTCACCACCGCCCATGTTATGATACTTGGTGAGAGTCTCGATCAGCTTGGCATAGTCCTTTTTGTAGAAATGCGCCTTGCCGAGTTCCTTGTACAGATCGGCGTTAGTGCTGTCGATTCCAATAGCCGTCTGAAATGAAGTCTCAGCTTCCGCGTACCTCTTCAGCTTAAGTTGCACGCGGCCGAGATTGGTCAGAGCGGCCGAGTTTTGAGGATCTTTCTCGGTCGCGGTTGTGTAGGTATCGAGAGCTTTCTGATAATCCTTCTGCTGGAAGTAGATGACGCCAAGATTGATATAGGCGTCCACATAATCGGCGTCCGCACCAATTGCCGCTTTGTAGGCAATGACGGCGGCGCCGGTGTTGCCCGCCTGCGCCTCCTGGATCCCCGAATTGTAGTACTCCTTGGCTTTCTCAGTGTCAGCCAGGACGTTGCCGATGAGGATGCTTGACATCATCACCATTGTCAGTACGAGCAGTGCATGTAGTTTCATATTCGCCTTCACAACCATGAACTTTCCCTTCATTCTATTTCAGTGCTTTTACAATCCAACTTCATTGGGGATTCACAAAAAACGCTACAGCGAATCTCGGTGAGACTTGACTCCTGCGGCAATATCAGCATGTTTCAAGGCCAGGATTCGCGCCGCCAAAATTGCAGCATTTTTGGCGCCGGGCTTGCCGATCCCAACTGCGGCAACAGGTATCCCCGGCGGCATCTGCGTGACCGATAGTAACGAATCAAGCCCCTCTAGGGCAGCCGGCAAGGGCACGCCGATCACCGGCAAATTGGAATGGGCGGCGGCAGCACCCGGCAGCGCCGCCGACAGACCGGCCATAGCAATTATGACCTCGTAACCATCCTCAGCCGCGCGCGAGGTCAAGTCCGCCGTTTGTTGGGGGTGGCGATGGGCCGAACTTACCTCGATCTTGTTCTCGATATCGAAAGTTGTCAGTTGGCTGGCGCAGATCTCGGCGTACTCCATGTCCGACTTGGAGCCTATGACGATTAGAACTTTGCTCATCGAGTACCTTTACGCTTCGATCGGTTTGGATGCCTTGAAGCCGATGTCCTTACGATACTGGGCTCCTTCGAACTTTATCTTATGTACCGTCCGGTAGGCCAGGTTCAAGGCCGAACGCAAGTCCTTGTCCATTCCCATGACACCCAAGACACGACCACCGGCGGTGTACCATCGGTTTTCGCGCCGCGACGTGCCTGCATGAAAGACGTATGAATCGTTCTCTTGTTTACCGGTCAATCCGGCGATTTGAGCACCGGTTGCGTACTTGCCGGGGTAACCGCGCGAGGCCATGATGACACAGGCCGCCGCCCCGGGATGCCAGCTAAGTCGCCCGAACGACGCGAGTTTTTGATTAACTACGGCCATCATGACTTCGTATAGGTCCGACTTCAACAGCGGCAGAACCGCCTGAGTTTCGGGGTCGCCAAACCGACAATTGAACTCCAGGACCTTGGGACCCTGCGGTGTGAGCATCAGTCCGGCGTAAAGCACACCTTTATAACCGATGCCTTCCTCGTTCAGGCCGTTGATCGTCCTGGTGAGGATATGATCGCGGATCTGTTCTCTGACTTCTTCGGTAGTGAAATTCGTCGGGCAGTAGGCGCCCATACCGCCGGTGTTGGGTCCGCGGTCACCATCATAAGCCTGCTTGTGGTCCTGACTCGGAAGAAGCGGGATGATCGTCTTGCCGTCGGCCAGCGCCATGATCGACACTTCCTGACCCTGCAGGAACGATTCGATGATGATCTTTGCACCCGCCTGGCCAAATGATTTTTTGACCATCATATCGGTGATGACAGACTCGGCCTGCTTGTGACTTTTGACGATCACGGCGCCCTTGCCGGCAGCCAAGCCATCTGCCTTAATCACAGCCGGGAACTCGACAGCTTTGCAGAAGCCGATCGCCTCTGCAGGATTGTCGAATACTTTGAACGGCGCTGTCGGAACATGGTATTTGCGCATGAACTCTTTGGCGAATACTTTGCTGGCTTCCAGTCTGGCCGCTTTCCTGCAGGGACCAAACACTTTCAACCGACGGCGGCGCAGATCGTCGACGATGCCGCCCGCCAGGGGATCTTCCGGACCGACCACGACCAGACCGATCTTGTTGCGATGGGCGAAATCCCCGATCGCCTTGAAATTGTCCGGTCTGATGGATACGCACTTGGCTATCTGCGCAATCCCGGCGTTGCCGGGGACGCAGAACAACTTGTCTACTTTGCGGGACTGCTTCAGCTTCCAGACCAGGACGTGTTCCCGTCCTCCCGAACCTATTACTAATACTTTCATATACTCCAACAATCACTTCGAGTAAAGCTTATTAGTATACTCCTGCGTGGATAGATTTCAAGCTATTTTTTCAAAATTCCCCTTAGCGTGAGGCCTCGGCGTACTACTTCCCGCAGGACCTTCCCCATTAATGGTTGGAGATTTCTGCTAATCTGAATTGAATCAATGGGTTAATGTTTTCAAGAAGTGGAAACTGTTGTTTTCAGAAAATGGGGAAACTTTCCGTTTTTTTGGTCCTGTTAAAAGCGACCTC
>JAUWMW010000309.1 GCA_030612965.1 bacterium | reverse complement strand
GTTGACAAGGTCCGACAATGGCTTATTTTATAATGAGTCAATGTGCGTACATACATACGAGTTCTCAGGATTACTGCAAATTAGACGAAGTTCATTCATAAGGTACCGTTTGGAGGAGCAATGAGACTATTTATTGCAGTGCTGCTGCTGCTGGCATTACTGGTTGGGTCCGCCGTGGCCGCGGATTCGGACGAGCTTGGGTTCGGCCCAAATCTGCTTCGTAATCATCCCGATGTCACAACGTATCGCGCCACGGAACGAGGTGTGACGTGCTATGTGGAAGGGACCTTGATGAAATCGGTGCCGAACGGTGAAGAAGTGGCCGCGGCCCTTTCGTTCTTTGAAGCCAACAAGGGCGCTTATCAAATGGTACAGCCGAGCGAAGAGTTCAAGGTCAAGCGCATAGACAATGACCAACTCGGCATGACACATGTGCGATTCAATCAGTATTACCGAGGCGTCCACGTGGTCGGTGGACAGCTTTTGGCCCACTTCAGCGCTGACGGCGATTTGAGGACGGTCAACGGATGGTACGAAGCCGGTATCGAAGTCGATGTCACTCCGGTGCTGACAGCCGAGACGGCAACAGAGCGCGCCGTGGAGCATCTGGCGACCTTCTTTGGTGAGGGAAAACCAGACGAAGCGGAACTGGTCGTGTTCCCCTGGGAAGGGTACGATTATCTGTGCTGGCGGATGTTCCTCTGGTCGGATACACCGATGGGACGCTGGGAGTATCTCGTCGATGCTCATTCCGGTGAGATCGTTTTCAACGCCAACCGCATTATGGATGCCAACGACGTCGGCACCGGGATTGGCGTAATGGGTGACTGGCGCTACCATATCGATACCGACTGGGACGTTTCGCAGTACCAGATGCGCGACTACACCCGTCAGGCAGGTAACAATCCTCATGGCCACGACGGTCAGATGCCGCCCGGCAGTTATATCCAGACAAACATCGCATCGACTTCGTTGCCGGGATCCATTGCCACCGACGCCGATAACACCTGGACTACCTCCGCCCAGGCGCCGGCCGTTGACGGGCAGGTTTATACCGGTCTCGTGTACGACTACCTGCTGCATCATCTCGGACGTAACAGTTTCGATGATGCCGGTGCGACCATGCTCACCAGTGTCAATTACTCCGCTGAAGGTGACAATAACGCCTACTGGAACGGCAACCAGATCGTGATCTGGAGTTGGTCGACTGGTTGGCGCTCGCTGGCCGGTTGTCCGGACGTGGTCGCGCATGAGTGGGGGCATGCCGTGACCCAACACTGCTCAAACCTCGCTTACCAGTTGGAGTCGGGAGCTTTGAATGAGGCATTCTCCGACATTATCGGGGCATCGTTTGAGTGGGCTCATGATACTCTGGACACGCCGGACTGGCTGATGGGGGAGAATGGGAGGCTCACCGGGGTAGGTTTCCGCGATATGGAAAATCCGCACAATGCCGGTGATCCCGATTTCTACGGAACATCTGATCCTTACTGGATCGACGTTGTTGGTTGCACGCCATCACCGTACAATGATTACTGCGGCGTCCACACCAACAACGGCGTTGGCAACAAGTGGTTCTTCCTGCTCTCAGACGGTGGCACCCACCACGACGTGACCGTGACCGGGATAGGTGTTCAGAACGCGATGTTGGTTGCATACCGCGCCAATGCTTACTACTGGAGTGTCAACACCGACTACCACGAGGGGGCGTTGGGTACCATCTCGGCGGCCAATGATCTCGATCCCTCCGGTGCCTGGGCGATACAGGTAGCTAATGCCTGGAATGCCGTTGGAGTTTCAACACCCGGACCATCGCTGGTTTTCTCGTATCCCCTGGGTATACCCGAAATCATCCAGCCGGGAACACCGACTATTTTCGAAGTCGTCGTTTCCGGAATGCTGGGCGGAACACCGATACCGGGGAGTGGTCGTCTGTTTTACTCGATTGACGGCGGGATTTGGGTGGATGAAGCCATGACGCAGCTCATGGACAATTACTATGAAGCCGAACTGCCGGTGCTTGACTGTGGCAGTTATGTCGAGTTCTACGTCCGTGCCAGCGAAGCATCGTCAGCTTACTTCTTTGACCCGGACCCCTCCAATCCGCACCGGGCCGACCCGGCGACCAGCGTCATCACCGTGTTTGCCGATGACTTTGAGACCAACCAGGGTTGGACCGTCAGCGGCGATGCCGGTGACGGTCAGTGGGATCGCGGTGTCCCGGTGGGTGGCGGTGATCGCGGCGATCCGCCAACCGACTTCGACGGCTCCGGACAATGCTATCTGACGGACAACCTCGATGATAATTCCGATGTCGATGACGGCACGACAACTCTGACCTCGCCCACCATTGATCTGTCGATCGGCGACGCCAGGATTCATTATGCCCGCTGGTATTCCAACAACTTCGGCGCCGATCCCAACAACGATGAGATGCACATCTATATCTCAAACAACAATGGTTCCAATTGGGTGCTGGTGGAGACGGTGGGTCCGGTAGATCAGGCCGGCGG
>JAUWMW010000013.1 GCA_030612965.1 bacterium | reverse complement strand
GCTCACCCAGTTGACCGAACCGGCCTCACCACCTACCCACGAGTCCGAGTACGACGTCTGAGTGGTTGTGGCATCGATGATCAACGATCTCTTCCAACCGGTATGACTACTGTCGGCATTGGCCAGGGCCAGCGGTGCGAGGGCCAGTACCGTCAATATCGTGACCCCAACCATGATTGCCATCCTGTGCATCTCTGTCTCCTTAGCTTGCTGCTATCTGGTGCATGTGAACATCCTGCTGCGGAAATGGTATCGAAACACCCTCCTGATCAAAGGTCAGCTTGACCTTCTCCGTCAGATCCCACAGAGCCGTCCAGTAGTCGCCGCTTTTCACCCACGGCCTGACGACGAAATTAACTGAGCTGTCGGCTAACTCGGCCAGTGCGACCACCGGCTCGGGATCAGTCAGAATCCGATCTTCCTCTCTCATAAGTCGCTGCAAGATTTCCTTGGCCTTGCGTATGTCATCGCCATAGCCAATACCGAACACCAGGTCAACCCGGCGCGTTTCCTTAGCTGAGTAGTTGGTGATGTTGCTGCCGGTGATACCCGAGTTGGGGATTATCACTTTCTTGTTGTCGCCGGTTCTCATGATCGTGCTGAAGATACCAATTTCCTCGATGATGCCCACGGCGCCGCCGGCTTCAACAAAATCACCAGTCTTGAAAGGCCGGAAAATAACCAGCATCACGCCGGATGCGAAATTGCCGAGCGAGCCCTGCAAGGCGAAGCCGATAGCCAGGCCGGCCGCACCGATGACGGCTATAAACGATGTTGTCTCGAACCCCAATGAGCCAAGCGCTGCTATGAAGACGAATACCAGCAGTGCAATCCTCGCCAGGCTAACTACGAACTTGGTCAGGGTTTCGTCCACTTTCCCCCTTATCATATGCCGCCTTATGATGCCGGCTACGATGCCGACGCCGATGCGACCGAGCACGAGAATGGCAATCGCGCCGACTACTCGCGTTCCATACAGGACAGCATACTCGTACAACACGCTGATCCAGTTCTCCATGACTTCCTCCATTAGTAAAAGAGTGTCGAATTATCCAGGACTGTTAACTGTTTCTCCGTCGGCCTGCCCTGCTCTTGAGACGAATAGCATCACGGCAGCCCCGCCTGTTCCCACGGACCGGCAGTGACTGTATACACGGCCTTCAATGTGCATGGCGTGTGTGACCACTCCACTAATACGGTATATGCTATTCAGTGCTAGGTCCCCTGACAATATAAATATGTGCTAGCCCCTGCTTGATTTGACAAGCCGGTATGCGTATTTTGGCGACACACTGTTGATCGCTCTTTCAGCGCAGTGCGATGACCGAAAACTACAGGTGACAGACATAGAAACAGACGAAATCAACACAACTTTGGCTGTCGGTGTCAGTTCCTGTTTGCTGGGGAATCGGGTGCGGTTTGACGGCGGGCACAAGCATGATCGCTATCTCACCGAGGTGCTTGGAAAGGTCTTCACCTTTGTGCCGGTCTGTCCTGAGATCGAAACCGGCATGGGCGTGCCGCGCGAGACAATCGATCTGCACGGGACGGTAGATACACCGCGACTGGTGGGTAATGAGACCGGCGTCGACCACACGTCCAGGATGAACCGGTACGTAGCCCGGCGAGTGCAGCAGCGTGACCTTGCGAATATCTGCGGCTTCATCTTGAAATCGAAATCCCCTACTTGCGGTCTGCAGAAAGTCCGGTTATACGGTTCCTCGGGCCGCGTTTCCTATCGTGCGAGGGGGTTGTTTGCGATGGCTCTCAGCCGACGATATCCATCCCTGCCTATGATAGAAGAACGACCATTGCACGATGTCGACACTCGCGACAACTTCATCACGCGCGTGTTCGCATACGCACGGCTGCATCAATTGTGGCGTGGCAGGATCAGTTTCGCCCGGCTCGTCGAATTCCATGAGCGCGAACGATACCTGCTCATGAGCCACAGCAGCAAGCGATGTCAGATCCTTGACAAGTTGTTACTGACCGCCGACAAGCGCCGCCCGGCTATCGCCCGTGACCAGTATGCGACCATGTTCATGCAGGCGCTGAAACGGGTTCATTCTTCGTAGACAGGTGACATCTGTTACTTTGTAGCTGCGAATTGTCAATTGGGATATCGTCTTACTCATCGTTTTGTTTGCCACCAAGCGCTATGTCGCTCCCGCGAAGGGAGTTTTCCAAAGGCCCCTGATATTGTGCGCGGCAGACCTCCCGGTCTGCCCGTTTGAAGGACGTATCCTGGATAATCAAGGGGCAGATGAGGACGTCTGCCGTCCACAGCCTGATCCACTTAAGCTGAACAACCCATCCCGGTCTTACCTATCGACCTTCAACAGCTTCCCCATACTCACGCGTTCTTCTACACGGTATCCGAGGCTTTTGTAGAATGCTACCACCTCGTGGTTGGATGCGCGCACCTGCAGGTTGAGTTTAGGGCACCCCATGTCGGCCAGGCCTGATTCGACTCGATGCATCAGCATCGAACCGATCCCCTGCCGTTGGAAACGGGGACTGGTCGCAACATAGTAGACCCAGCCGCGATGGCCGTCATAGCCCGCCATAGCAGTACCGACCAACTCTTCGCCACTGTAAGCAACCAGAAACAACTCTCGCTGAACGGCTAACTTGCGCCTGATATCCTCTTGCGAAATGTTGTGGGCGGGGGAATCAGGAAAGACCTCGCGCCAGAGTTCGACTACTTGCTTTTCGTCGGGTTCATCGTAGCTGCGTATAGTTATCTCATTCATTCGATCACCTTTCGAATCGTAGACGATTCAACGCAAGATTGTAGCTGGCCGCTAATCCGCTGCCACCGCCGCCATCAGAACTACACATAAGATCTTGACGCGGCCCTGGTCAATGATTATCCTTTTCAGTATTGACACAACATCGGTGACAATACTGAAGCGGCAGACATTAATCAAGGGTATACCGATGTGTCATGGAGCCCGCCTGAAATCGGAATCGAGCTAGTAGCGGAGGTAGTATGAAGGTCGTGCGGTTTAACAAATCCGGTGGTGCCGTGAGCATCAAGATCACGGTAACCGGTTTAGTGGCGTGGAAGTACGTGTACTACGCCGATGAGTGTGCGACGCATGAATGGCTCAGTCCCAACATCAGTTTCGATGCCTAATGACCGAGAAATGTGTTCGGCTCCCAAAGTGTCCCGTGCTCAGGAACCGTTTGGGATCGCCTTAGAGAGAACGCGAAACAGAACCATCAATCAGAGGAGGACCAATGTTACCTAAAGTGCCCGAAACCTACAGGCTGGTATACGGTTTTGCGCTTCAAGCGGCCGGCCTGAGCCTGTCGAAGGACCTAATGGATCGCTTCCTTGATGACAAGGTCGAGGAAGTGTTTGTCGAGTTCTATCCGGAACCTGACCGATTCGCCAGGTTTCGGAGTGATTTCCATGATGCCTGCAAGCGACTTATCCCCGGCGTCGGATGGACTTTGGATGAGGGTAAGCTAACACAGGGACCAAGTGGTGAGCAAACAATCAAAGACTATTATGAGAACACCTTTATCCCGTCTATCTCATGATCCTGGAGGAAATAAGTATGACAAAAACCGACCGGCGATGGACCGTTGCGGTGGCTCTCCTTCTGGTCACAATGGTGGCGCTCCCGGCTGTTTCCGACGAGGTCGGCAAGCCGCGCCTTGGTCTTGCGTGTCTGACCAATCCGTCTACTGCGGGTGTCACTTTCGAGTGGGAGAAGAAACCTAAACTGAATGACATAGGGCTGAGCTTCGATATCGACGGGTTGTACCCTTTCGAGTACCATCCGGATGGATACGCGAGGCTGGACCTGGGAGCTTCGTACAGCCTGGATTACGAAACCAAGATGGCAGAATCCACTTTCACGCTGACCATTAGCGTTCGGGACCGCGCCCATCTTGACTCCCTGACCAAACGGGAGGAGTACGTGAAGGTTATCTCCGCTGTTCGCACAGGTTCGAAGGACGCCGACGGCAATGATCTTTATGAAATGACCTATGCGGTATTCCCGTCGGAGTTTTACAAAGGATCCTTGAACTTCCACGTTTCGGGTGAGACTGCTCCTAATCCGGTCAGTGAGGACTGGTTCGACGATGAGGGTCCTTGGAATGTGAATATCGGTTTACAGGCCGAACTGGATGTTCCCTTCACACGGATGGATCCTGTCGGCGAGTTGTTTAAGATCGAAGACCACAACAGGGTGGGTGCTAACCCGCTGTCGCTGACGCTGGCGCTAAAATGGCTGGCGGTGCGAGAACCGGAGGGTTTGTCCGAATACAGAGCCGATTTCGGCCTTAAGTGGACAATCCCGCTTTTCTGGAAGATCGGCTTCTATCCGGAGTGGCAGGTGGGTCTGGCCGAGGATATCGGCGTAGCGTCGTACTTCCGAGGGGAGGTCGCCGCTTTCTACAGAGGCCTTGAGGTATTCGGTGATGTCGGCACTCCGATCATGTATGTGCGCTATGTCGATGGCCGCAGAGCGCCGAACTTCGAGCAGGTTTCGAGTTGGGAACCGGGTATCGGCATTGTGTTTTGAGGCGGTATCAACGACGTCTCGATCCTTGTCGTCACTCCCGGACTTGAATCGAAAAAAACAGTGCTGTCAGTCGTCTCAGACTGACAGCACCTGCATCCATATCAATGCTGGTAAAGCACTGCGTTTCTCCGACTCTTATACCCGTCTGTCGTTGCTAGGATCCCGATAGGTGAGTTTTGTGCCCGCTGAATCTTCAGATTCAGCGCGGCTGGGGATCAAGAAAAGGGCTGGCGCACGGGGACGTACGCCAGCCACGAGAATACACAACGGAGGTTGTGTTATTTCCGTTTTCCTCCTGTACGTTTGACGATTTCCCCTTGGGGGTTCATGACACCGACACCCGTGCCTTGGGTGACCCGTATGGCGTCGTCGATCATCCCAGGAGTAGTAGCAATATAGGGCTTCCGATGCCGTCTTACCTGCCCCACTGAGGAGTTGAGATCACTGGCCGAGACAGCAACTTCTATGGTCCGCTTGGGACCCTTAATATCAGGGCCCTTTCCGCGGTTGTAGTCGACACCTTCCTTCGATGCCAACTGTTCTGCGATTCGATCATGAGTAGTTTTCTTCATTCTTATACCTCTAATTTCGTTTCCCATTTCCATCTGTGTGGGCTAATTACCAAACGACTGTGTATTCTTGTGGCAGTCCTGACACAGTATCTCGCAATTACTCAGCACATCGCCGCCGTTACGATTGATGTGATGAGCTTCCCATCCGCCAGCTGTCTCCTTTCCGCGCTCACCCCAATTGAGCGCTTTGTTGCAGCGACCAGTGTGATCGCAGCCTTTCCTGGTGCATTCGCATTTGCCGCCTGCTCGATTCCAAGCAGTGCTCACAACGTTGTCAGAGAAGGACATCCTGTCCTCCTTTCTTCAAGGGGGCCTGCTTAACGCTTGACATCGATGAACTGGCGGGCTAGATTCGGTGCGTCTAACGGGCCCCGGTTAAAATGTTATAGCGGTGAGCCCGCCTTGGAGCAGCACCGGATCAAGCGGTGCTGCTCCTTTTGTTCGCCAACAAATTAATCTATTATTAACTGAACAATAGATAACTATTTTAGTTGTTTTTTCGTTTCTCTAAGCCATTGCGGTTGCGGCTGTTACGGGACAAACGTGTTTGGTTACCCCCCGTTAGCACTCGACAGTGGTGGCTGCCAAAGAAATCGAGAGGTGCAATCCCCTTGATCACAAGCGATTGCGCTGGTGCGGCACCGATGTGGTCGTAAGTACAAATTCCAGGCTATACCACCAACTTCGCCATCAGATCCCGAACATTCATCTCCTCGCAGGCAAAGATCACGTCTTTGACCTCGGTCTGGCGCTCCGATGATAGCAGGCCATCGGAGAGGGCATTGAATTTGGCGGTCAGGTCGTCCATGGTCATCGGTTCGCGCGGGTCGCCCTTGGGATACTCGAGATACTCTGAGAATTCCTTGCCGTCGGTAGTCTTGACGACAACTTTCGAGGGCTGCTTGGCCGGGAACATCGCCTCGAATTCCTGGGATGCCACACCCTTGATCTTGTCGATCACCGCCCAAATGCGCTTGTCCTTGAGCTTTTCCTCGGAAAACGAATTGGTGGTGATCTGATGATCGACCAGCGCCACCGCGATACAGTATGGCAGCGAGTGATCAGCCGTCTCGCGCGACTCCGGACGGTACTTGTGCGGGTCAAACAGGATGTCACAGGCGCGAGCGATAGTGGTAACAGTAACCTCCTCGATCTGATCGAAGCTGATATTGTGACTGCGGACGACATTCAACGTGGCCGAGATATGCGTGTGCGTCAGCGCTTCGCTGGGGAACGCTTTCATGGAACACTCCAGTATCTTGAAGCTATCCCCAAGACCGGAAAGCAACTTGCTGCTGTCCCAGTCGGGGCCGAAGACATCCATGAACCCTTCCTTGCCCTCGAAGACAGCCTCGGTGCCGGAGTAACCCTTCTGCGCCATGAGCGCTGCGAAGACGCCGCTCTGAACCGCCATCGGATCGACCGTGTTTTTCATCATGGTAAGTTTACCCGCGGTAGGGCAACCAATAGTGTGGTTGTGTGAACCGTTGATGCCGATCGCCATGACCATCTGATCGACATCGAGACCCAGCAGCTTGCCGGCCACGATAGGCGACACGAACTGGGTGAGCGTCGCGTGGTGCCATTTGCGTTCACGCACGCCGGGCACGGCGAACTCGCACAGCCGCTGCTCGAATTCGTAAGCGAGGACGATGGCGACGATGATATCCTGCATCGGCGCATCGACCATCTCCCCCACCGCCAGCGCCGCCGGGATCAGATCGGAGGGGTGTGATGGATCTTCTTTCCAGTAGATATCGTTGAAGTCGAGTGCGCGCACCATCAGAGAGTTGACGAGAGTAGCATTCACCGCCGGCATCTTATCACCGAATCCAAGGACGCTCGCCTCTTTCTTGCCACCCATCTCGGTGTAGATGTCTCGCAGGATGTTGACGTCTTTGGTGTGGTAGCCGCCGTAGGAGCAGCCGACCGAATCATAGAGGTATCTCTTGACCTCGTTGACGACGTTTTCCGGGAGGTCTTCATACTTGAGTTTGAGTGCGAACTCAGCTATCTGTCTTGAGATTGATTTGTTCATCAAACTTATCCTGTTCATCTATGTCGAGCTATCTATCGGTTCATCGTAGGTCAGGACCGTTGTGGTCAGACGCACTGTCGAAACAGCAGGGGTTTTGACCTACGATTCTGATCTCAGGTTCCAGGGAACCTGACCTACAAATGTTCTCTTACCCATGCCTCCAACCCGCCAGCTACTATCAACTCCTGCGCGGCGGCGCCAAGAGGTGCTAGGGGATACTGTTTGCCATCAGCCGTCAAGGTTGCTTTACCGAAATCGATCATCGCCTTGATGCCGGTCGCGATCGTCAGTGTGTCTGTGCCGAACTTTGCTTTCAAGTCGCGCACCAGTTCTGGTGCCTCAATCGCAAGGAAGCCGTTGTTAATGGCGTTGCGTTTGTACGTTTCACTAAACGACCCAGCCAGCAGCAGACGTATCCCTCGATACTTGAGCGCGGTCGCTGCCTGTTCGCGCGAACTGCCGCTGCCAAAGTTGAACCCGCCGACGAGGATGTCGCCATTGTTTGCTATCTTGCCGAACTCCGGATCGTAGTTCTCCATGACCACTGACGCTTGTTGCTCTGGTGTGAAATCGTCGACGTAAGTGTACTTGCCGGGATAGATACCATCGGTATTCAAGTTGTCCTGATGACAGAGCAACAGGTTGCCCTCAATCATCCTTGGAAAGCCATCGACAATAGTGACCTCCGCGATTTCCGCCGCCGGTTTTTCATTGGTGCGAATATCAGCCTTAAGATGCGTGTCGGCGAATTCTGCCGGAGCATCGATATAGCCCGCGATCGCCGAGGCCGCCACTACCGCCGGTGAAGCCAGGTAGGCCTCTGCGGTCTTGGAACCCATGCGCCCTTTGAAATTGCGATTGGTGGCAGAGATACCTACCTCGCCATCTTTGAGCAATCCCTTGCCGAGTCCGATACATGGGCCACAGCCGGGCGACAACGGTATGGCCCCGGCCTCCAACAGTGCAGACCAGTCGCCGCGCCTCTCGCTTTCGGCCTGCACCTCGCTGGAGGCAGCAGCGATATAGAACTCAACGCCGTCAGCCACTTTGTTGCCACGCACAACTCCGGCCGCTTGCGCCAGATCATCGACGCGGCTGTTGACACATGACACGAGATACGCTTTGTGAATCTTCAGCTTTCCCTCTCGCATCTGAGTGACCGGGGTCATGGTCTTGACATTGTGTGGTCCGGAAACATGCGGCTGTATCGACCCAAGATCGAGCGTGACTGTCTTGGCATAAAAGGCATCCTCGTCAGGCAGTAATAGCTGTTGCGTCAAATTATCCAGGCGTTGCCTGTTGAGGCGGGGATGGATACTGTCGCCATCGGCGTCAGCATCGGACGGCACTCCGACCGGGCCACGCTTCTCAACAAAGGCGATACGATCCTCCAACCAGTTCAGGGTGACATCATCGACCGGAAAGACTCCAGCCAGCGCACCCCACTCGGTGGTCATGTTGGAAATCGTCAAGCGGTCGCTAAGCGACAGAGATGCGACGCCATCGCCGCTAAACTCGATGGCATGATTAAGCACCTCGTCCCGATTGAAAAAACCGCACAGGGTGATGATAACATCCTTGCCGGTTACCCCGGGCTTGAGCTTGCCGGTCAGTTCGCACTTCACTACCGACGGCGCCTGCCACCAGGTGCGACCGGTCGCCCAGATAGCGGCAGCGTCGGTGCGGACAATCGGTGTCCCCAGGCAACCGAGGCCGCCGTACATGTTGGCATGACTGTCGGAAGCAACAACCATCGTCTGCGGCCAGGCGTAGCCCTCCTCACACATGATCTGGTGCCCGATGCCGCGCCCGGCGGGATAAAAGTCGACCCCATTCTCGCGCGCAAACGCTTCAATGCCCCGGTACTTGGCCAGATTTTCATCGCTGGTATCCTGAACGCGGTGATCGAGCGCAAACATCGGCTGCCGCGGATCGGCGATCTTCATAGCGCCGATGCTTCTGAACTTGGGGATCACCGCCCCGGTGTTATCGTGGGTAAGGACGTGAGCCGGTCGGATCGACAGATAGTCGCCGCTTTTGACCATGTGGCCGTCCGGCAGCCCGACAGCGAAGCGCTGCGCTATTTTCTCGATTAGGTTTTGTTTGTACATGCCGGTCGCTATTTGACTAACTCAAAGTCGATGAAGTCGGCGTGGTGGAAGATTATGCTCTCGGGCGAACGTTGCTCGCCGGCGCCCTCTTTGGAATGAGTAGCTATGACATGCATAACCTCCGACGGCAAGCCGTGCTTGAAAGCCAAACCGACACCTGAGAAGGGGTGGCGGATGTGTCGTCCATAATCCGACTTCTGCGGTTGACCATCGACAATCTCGAACTCCAGAAGCTTACCGACATCAGCCAGCAGCGCACCCGCAATCAGATAATTACGATTGACAGCCGTCTTGTTGACGCCGTGTATCTCCTCAAGAACGTCGTTGCAGGCAATGCACATCCGGCACACTGCGCGCACATGATCGATGAAAGTTATCTTCACGTTCTCGGCCAGCAGCGTGAACGGAATGCTGCGTAGTAACTTCTCACTCCAGCCCCTGAACTCGATAGCATCCTTCCAGCAGGCAATGACACTATTCCTGAGTTTGTCGTCTGTTATCTCGCCGATTTCCGGCAGCAATCGCGTCACCAGATCTTTCATACCGACCTCACTAACTCGCATTCATTCGGGACCATTCCCGTCAGGTTCTATCAGACCATCTGACCTATCATCAACACCGCTCCGCCCATATGGATGCCAATTATATCAGCCTCGCCGGCCGAAATCAATCGGATTCTGGGATAATCAGGGAAGCTTTAGCAGGTTGCTGAAAAAGTGATAACTCCGTCATTGCGAGCGAAGCGCGGCAATCTCCAACTGTTATGGGTCAGCCGATTAGAGATTGCCACGGTCGCCCTTAAGAGCCACTTGTGGCCGGCAACCTCGCGATGACGATTGCGGCGTTTCTCAACAGCCTGTTAGGAAGCTATATTACCGTTAAGAGTAGTGGCCGCATCTGAAGATACGGCCACCACATAGTCCAGGTATCTGAAGTTACCTTCGGCCCTACAGTCCGAACATGTAGTCGATCAGCAACATCAGGTCGGATATATCCAGAAGCTGGTTCTTGTCCATGTCAGCCGTCTCGAGAAGCATCGGAGGCGGACCACCCTGGAAATAGTAATCGATCAGGTAAATCATATCAGCGATATCTACCTGGCCGTCGACGTTTACATCCCCAACCAGTATACCAATCAGCCTTACCTGTCCAACTTCTGAGAATTCTGTGTCATCGGTAAACAGCCCCGAGACCGTGTAGGTGGCTACGGTCGTGTCATAGAGAGGCATGTAGTACTCAATGAAGTCGTAGATAGGTTCGGTGATTTCCATTACCTCACCGACAAAACCGGGATAATCGGAAATGATCGCGGTTGAAGTCGGTATCAGGGAATTGTTGATTACGATGGTGGTCGGATCGATGTCGGCCACCGTGTGTCCATCATCGAAATTGCCGAGGTAGATTGTGGCGTACCAGGGATCGACACGGTAAGCATCCACCATCCGCATCGGGTCCGGACGAACGATCGTGGTCACATCAAGCTGGCCTACCTGAACATTCACCGATAGTTCACAGGTGTCGGCGGCGCAGTCATTCGTGGCCACGACCACAAATGAGTACAAGCCGGTGGTGTCAGCCTGAAAACAGAGTTGCCCGGCGTTCCAGCTACCGTAGGAGACCTCGATTTGGTCGGCATGGGCTATGTCTAACCCGATGCAGGCCTCACCTGGATCGGCCAGGAACACGTACGGTGTCTGGTCGGGACAGTCGATTGAAGGGAGTTCGATTACCGTGATATCCAGTTGGATATCACAGGTATCGGCGCCGCATTGGGTCTCGGCAATCAACCGGAATTCGTGTAGCCCTGATTCAGTCAGGTTGACACAGAACAGCCCGGTTCCCCAAACGTAGGTACCCGACGGGCTGACGGTTACCGTCGCCGTATCTGGTGTGATGGCAACAGGCACGCAATAGACACCGCTGCCGCAGAGAGTATCCACTACTGGGTCCGGACACTCAATGGCGGCGCTCTCGCCTTCCACGATGGTTACCCACCTGGTTGCCGAGTGCGTTGCTCCGCAGGCGTCGGTGGCGGTCACGACAACCTCAAACAGACCCGCCGTATCCGGCACGAAACAGATGTCGGGACCGATATCCGAAACGTAAATGTAACCGATGTTAGTGGCGGTATCGACGATGTTCTCATCCGGATCGGAGACGCCGAAGGCCATGCAGATGGTGCCATTGAGGTCACAAATTACATACGTCATCGAATCCGGTGACAGGGTTACGGTCGGGGGAGAGTTTATGGCGGCCGTGATGGTGAAGCTGCACGTATCGGCCGCTTCGACAGCACCGGCAATCAACTCGATTTCAAGGTCGCCATCGGCAAGTAAAGGCACGCAAACCTGGCCGCCGTCGATATAGGCCGGTTCGCCGGCCGTGACCCACTCGGCATCGGTGGTATCGAAGTGGAAGCAGAGGGTATCTGGTTCGCACAGAAAAACGGAAGTGTCACCGGGGCAGGTAATCTGCGGATTGGTGACTTGCTCACCGATTGTGTAGCAGTGCGGTCCGTCCCAGCCGGGGAGTACCTCCGGGCCAGCCCATTTCCAAACTCCGGAGGGCGGATAATAGGCGGAGTCCAGGCAAATCTGCCCGCCATTGTAAGCGGCATCAATCGGTCCGATCTCAATGGTGTAGGCGGTGTCGTCAAAACCGGCCGGCAGACCGTCAGCGAAGAAGCGGAAAGCGCCAAATCCGACCGTGTCGGCCCCGATTCCATCGGCACTGAAGTGGCTAATAAAAAAGCCCCCGTCGAATTGCGCCTTGCCCAGCGTGCCGGTGGTATCGCCGACGAATGAACCCCACTGGGCGCCGGTTGGGGAGTACACCTGAAAACCGTTGGTGATGCCGCTGTGAGCGTCGTTATCGCCGGTCACGCGGATGTAGAAAGTTACAGGTACGCCCATCTCAAGACCGCCGGTGGCATTGAGGCCGTCGACATGGTCCAGCGACAAAGACTGCCCAACAGCCAAGCTACATGACAATACTGTCATCAAACCGGCCAGCACCAATGCTCTTGTTTTCATCATAGGTCCCTCCTGGGATCTTCTATTGTGTTAACTTAAATTTCTCACCGAGCGTACCGATTGCAGTAATGGCGAACGCCCAATGCTGTAATCCTTGCAGGCAATATAGGTATAAGCAAGAGTATGTCAAGCGACTATGCACACGCCGACAACCGGCCGACGGCCTGGCCCGACCCAGAATCGAACCGACCCAGAATCGAGTTGCGTTTCGCCGCCGATGCGTTACCATGGGGCGCTATGTACAACGACACGGTCATGGATCACTTTGAGAACCCTCGCAACACCGGCGAGCTAGCTGATGCCGACGGTGTCGGCACGGTCGGCAACCCGGACGGCGACATGATGAAACTGTACATTAAGGTAGCCGACGGTCGGTTGATCGATATCAAGTACAAGACCTTCGGCTGCGCGGCTGCGACTGCAACCAGTTCAGCCGCCAGTGAAATGGTAAAGGGCAAAAGCCTCGAAGAGGCCGCGGCGCTGGGTTCCGACGAAGTGGTGTCGTATCTGAACGGGCTGCCTGAGGAGAAAGTGGCCTGCTCAATGCTGGCGCCGGATGCTATCCGCGCCGCGATTGATGATTACCGCCGGCGCCGCTCTGATGCTCAATGAGATTGTCGCAGCGCTTCGCCACGAGTTCAAGTGCTGTCAGGCGACTCGCCTGACAGCCATCACGTATGAAGGCAGGCGTCGGGCGGGGTCGCCCGACACCACCTGAAAACACTCCCCAACGGGTGGGTTTATTCGGTGTTCGGCAATCAGGACAGCTATGCAGCAGGAAGGAACTGTCCGGTCAGCCGATCAGTTCCCTGACTTTCTTGAGCAGTTCGTCCTTATCGATCGGCTTTTCGAAAAAGCCGGCCGGAGCCTTTTTGGTCTTAAGACGACCAAGAAATTCTTCCAGCTTGGGAGAGGCTACTGTTACCATGATTACAGGAATGTCCGCCGTAACCTCCGACTTGAGCAGGTTCCCGTACATCTTGATACCTGACTCGCGGGGCATGCTGACATCGAGAGTGATCAGATCAGGCGGCGAAGCCTCAGCTTTTTCAAACCCCTCACGACCGTCATAAGCCCATTCGGTGTGGTAGCCGTTTTCACGAAAAAGGATGGAGAGCCATCGTACCACATCCTGCTCGTCATCGACTATCAGTATTTTCTTGCCGGTCTCATTCATTACAGTCCTCCGTGGGCTGCGTTAGCAGGCTACTGATTTTCAACAGCCTGTTAGTTTCGTATCGCCTTACAACACCGGGTGCGACCTTACGAGGCGCCTCCAGGCTTCTTGTTGGCCAGCAGCTTCTTCAGTTCTTCAAGCGTTCTGGGATCGGCCTTGTCGATCAGGTCTTTCAGGTCTTTCTTCATCGCGGATTGATCCGCCGATTTCTCGGTGTCCGAAGATGTATCCATACCAAGCATTCGTTTGACGGCCGCGATATAGTTCTCCGGGCTGACCGGCTTCTCTAGGTAGACCCCGGGACCAGACATGGTCAGTTCCTTCAGATCGGCATTACCCAACTCATCGTGGGCGTGGCCGGTAACAATCAGAATGGGGATCCTGGCCCACCGTTTGTTCTTGGTCAGATCACGGTAGAACTTGGCGCCCGACTTGCCCGGCATCACCAAATCAAGCGATATCAAATCCGGCTCACCAGCCTGAACCTGCTCCAGCGCCTCAAAGCCGTCTTTGGCGACGACAACTTTGAAACCGGCCTCTAACAGGGCGGCTTTCAGGAAATTCCGAACGTCGGTTTCATCATCGACCACCAGCACTGTTCTGGGTATGTCCGTCATAGTCAACTCCTGACTTGTTTCGTTTGGCTAGACTGTTTGCCGTGTCCCTCGCGCCACAATGTCATCAGCCTTTTTCGAGGGAATTCCATCCGGAAGTGGGCGCCCTGCCCTTTTTCGGATTCCAGCACGATTTTCCCGCCATGCTCCTGAACGATCTTGCGTGTAGTGAGCAGTCCCAAACCGGTACCCTCGCCTCCCTTGGTAGTAAAGAAGGTGGTGAACACCTTCTGCTTGATTTCATAATCTATGCCGCAGCCGTTATCGGCAACCTCAAACACCAGTTTCTCCCCTTTTTCATGCACGCGGATAACCACCTCGGACCCCTTTTGCTCACCCATCTGGCAGGCGTCAATGGCGTTGGAGACCAGGTTGGTCAAACAGGTGTGGATGCCGTCCGGGTCCAGAGGGGCGCGCCGCACGTGTTCGGCTATCTCAGACCGAAGGGTTATCCCTGACCGGGCCGTGATATCCTTGTAGAGATCGACGATCTCATTCACCAGCGTGGCGGGGTTCACCATCTGCAATTGAGGCAGTCGACCCTTGGAGAAGCTGAGGAAGTCCTTGACCAAAGTCGTGGTCTTCGCGAAGTTGCGCTCCACCATCTCCCAGCCCTCGTTGACCATTTCTTCGTCACCCTTTTTCAGGCCGAGGCTGACGATGTACTTACCCCCTTCCAGACCCATCAATATGTTCTTGATGCTGTGCGCCAATCCCGCCACCGTCTGACCAACCGCCGCCAGCCGTTCCACCTCGACAACATCACGCTCCAGTTTCCTGACGGCGGTAACGTCGGTCGAGATTTCTATGACGTGCCCCACCTGGTCGCCAGTGCGCGCCAGGGGTGAGGTCGTCACCTGATAGTGAACATCATGTCCGCGTCGATCGGTGCCGACCTGGTTGGAGTTATGAACCTTGCTGTCGCGAAAGGTCCGGGCTGCCGGGCAGTTCGGGCACTTGGACTTGCGTCGCTTGTACACCTCGTAACAATAGCGGTTGAGGACATCGCCGAAGCTGTGCCGAAAGGCTTCGTTGGCGCGAACGATGCGATAGTCTTTATCGATCACAGTAATGTAGCACGGCACCCGATCGAACAGAATCTGGTATTCCTGTTGCCAGCTCCTGGTTCCGGTTACGGTTCTGGTCATCTCAAGAACGTAGTCGACGGGACCATCCTCAGTCAGCCGCAAGGGAGCAACATGCCCGACATAGTGGGTGGGTTTGCCGTGCTGATCAATCCCCACCGCGTCAGCCACTATCGTTTTGCCGGTCTCGAAGACCTGAACCGACGGACATTCGTCGCATGGTTGGTGCAGCTTCTTGTAAACCTCATAACACTTCTTCCCCTGCCAGTCTCCAAAACGGTCGGTAAAGGAACTGTTGGCGGCTGCGATGTTGTAATCGCGATCGATCACGGCGACATTGAACGGTATCTCTTCAAACAGCGCGGCATGGACTATATCCATAAGGCGCCGGGGGGCGGCGCTTCTGGCGTCGGTCTTCATTTGTCCGTCCTCTCCTGGTGAGCGCGGGTCGAGGCTATCAACTGCTCTATAGAGTCGACAAACAACTCGGCGTCGATCGGCTTCTCGAGGAACAACTCCGGCGGCGGAATAGACTCATCGGAGACAAAGGATCGGAAGTCCCAGGGGTCTTCGTGCCCCACCCCGCTGATGAAAATCACCGGAATCGATCTGAGGGTCTTGTCCGTTTTGAGCTGCGTGTACATGGCTATTCCGGATTGTTTGGGCATCATTATGTCCAGACAAATAAGGTCCGGTCTGGCCTTGTGAACTTCCTTGAGACCATGCTCAACGCTGTCCGCAGTCACCGCAGTGTAACCGTTGGCCCGCAGCGCCACGGCCAGATATCTGGCCACATCGGGTTCGTCATCGACAATCAGCACCGTCACGCTCATTGTTATGCCTTATTCTTCTTTTACCTGCAGGACGGCCGGCGGCATCATCACATGGTTGGGGGCGGGTCGTCTCAACTCACCCCTCATGTCAGCCTTCAAGTAATCCGGCTGGGAACCAGTGTGACATGTGGGACACTGCGCCAGGGCGGCCCTGGTTGTGTCAGCGCTCGCGAGCCACCGATGGCAGTCGACGCAGAGTATATGCATGGCGTCAACGTATGACATGGCCAGATAGGTATCCAGGGTATCGGCCGTGCTGTCGGCATAGAGGTCGACATGGCAGTCGCGGCACTTCTTGGCGGATGCCTTTTGTCGCTCCTGTGGGGGCTCATGGCAGACGTCACAGGCAATGGCCGCGCCGTTGGGACTCGCGTGCCAGTCGTGGCGGAATATGTCGGTAGCCGTGTACATACTGCTGTGACATTCCCAGCAACCGCTTTCTTTGTCCAGAGG
This sequence comes from bacterium, assembly GCA_030612965.1. Classification (GTDB taxonomy): domain Bacteria; phylum Zixibacteria; class MSB-5A5; order GN15; family FEB-12; genus JAJRTA01. The sequence continues at coordinate 4,707 of JAUWMW010000013.1, read as the reverse complement.
CACGTTCATGTGATGGCACCTGATACATGACTCCTTCTGCCCCAGATTGTCGACATGCCGGGCGTGGTCAAACAGGGTGCCGAAGGCGTCCAAGTTGCCGTCGATAAAGAGTGTGTCGCCACCGCGAGCCTTCTGTACGGTAATCTCCTCAACACCTTTGCTTTCGATCCTGTCCTGTGGCATCAGAGCAAAGCCGAGTGCGAAGCTGAGGACGAAAATAAGAGAGTACTTGACTCGCTCGGTTACACCGGGTGATCCCAGCCAGACATCCGACGCGAGGCCGAATTTCGGACAGTATTCTGCTCTTTCTCGAGGATCCTTCCACTTCACATCCCAGATCTTGAAATGCTCAACACAGAAAAGGAACACAATGATTGCTCCAGCCACTATCCCCAGACTGACGAACACTTCGTATATCGTTGGGTAGTAGTGAGATCCCGGCACCTGGAGCATGACTCCCGCTATGTTGGCCCGATCGAGTCCAAGCCCGATCACTGCCGAAAAACAGGCAATCGCCAGACCTGCCTGAGAGTAGCGCAACTTACGGATACCTAACAGAACTATCGGGATAACGAGCATCAGAGCAATCTCAATCAGGAACACCGTCGATTGCCAGGAACCGTCGAAGATCGTCGGAAGTTTGCCGTTTACCCCGAGATCAATAAAGCGAATAAGCCCATAGATTACCGTGACGATAAATCCGAGGTAGGCCAGCTTGGACAGTGTCTTTCTGTCGGCTTCTTTTCGATACATATAGCAGATAACCAACACGCCCAGGATAACCACGAGTGGTCCCACGGCGATTGCTGAGACAAGAAACTCAATTGGCAATAAGGCAGAATACCACAGAGGATGCAACTTCTCCGGAGTAATCAGGAAGAGAGTGCCCAGTGAAGACTGGTGAAGACAGGATATCATAATACCCAGGAACACCAACACGAGCTTGTACTTGGTCAGAAACCTGCGCAGGCCGGCGAACCAGCTTGTTTCCTCAAGCGGAACCGGCAGGAATTCCAGAAGAAGTACGCCAAGGTATAGCATTACGCACCATGAGACTTCAAACAAGGCCGAATGAAACTGCCAATATATCACCGGTTGCCACACTAACCAGGGAAGACCCAGTTCCACGACGAGTGCGGTAGCTGCGCTCAGATAACCCAAAAACGCTATAAGTACAGCTACCTTTGCATACCGGTGAAATTCTTCCCTTTTCAATACATATATTACGGCGGTTACAACAAAACCACCCGCCGCCAGAGCAATCCCCGGGACGACATTGAGTCCTTTCCAGATTCCCCACGGCGTACTATCACTCAGGTTGGATACGGCTCCCAAACCGAATATAAATCTGGTAATGGCAGTAGCAACTGCCAGACCTGTCAATGTCCAGAGAACCGATTTGAAAACGTCAACTCTGTTCATCTGCTATCCCTCACTCTCTTCGTTCTCACGTTGCAGTTTCTGCCGACGCCTGACCAGCCAGTGCAAACCTCCCATAACGGCGCCTACTCCGAAAAACGTGGGCAGAACCGCCTCCATGGCGGTCGCGGTTGTCTTGGGCAATGCTTTGGTCCCCGGAATTGCGACGTACGACAGGAATCCCAGGTCGATGTCGGAAATGTACAGCACCGAGGTCCCGCCCACTTCAAACTCGCCAAAGACCTTGTTGATGTATTTCCCGGGATTTTCCTTGATCCGTCGGTGAGCCTCTGCTATTAGTTCCTTGCGTTCACCGAAAATCGTCGCCTGTGTAGGACAGGCCGCCGTGCATGCCGGCTGCTTGCCGTGCTTGACTCGTTCATAACACATGTTGCATTTCTGCACGTAGGGTACCGGTTTGTCCCAATCGTAGCGTGGTATTCCGTATGGACAGGCAATCATACAGTAGCGACAGCCAATGCACTTGTGACTGTCGTAGATCACGATACCTTCCGACGTTTGATGGAGCGCCGCAACAGGACAGGCCGAAGCGCAGGCCGGATCCAGGCAGTGACGGCATTGCTTGCGCACAAAGTGCTTATCCGGCCTCTGGACAATCGAGGTCCAGTTGTGAGCCGACAGACCGTCATTTATGTGAAAGACATACGGTTTGTCGGCTTCATGTCCGTTGGTTTTCTTGCAGGCCGCTACACATTCAAAGCAACCGATGCACTTGGTAATATCGGTAAGGATTGCCATACTCATACCGGCGCTCCTTTCTTGTTCAGAGTGGTACACACGGCATCATCGGTGTCGGCCGGGAACCTCCAGGCAACACACGAAACGAACTGTGAAAACGGCAGGAGAATGCAGTGGGCAATCTTGGTGAAAGGAAGGAGAATAAAGATCAACTCCCCCGACAAGATATGAATCAGCATTGTCACCTGATAGGTTGATGCGCCCACCGACATATTAGCGCACACGTAACCCGTCACGAAAGGCAGCAACAACAATAACGGCCACAAGTAGTCCTGCTTGCGACTCAGGAAACTTGACGTGCGGCTAAATGATCGGCCGATCAACAGCGCCAGGGCAAAAACGATTGTGGATATGGTCAGCCAATCTGCAACCGGCTTGGGGAGTGCCGGCCAACTGATGCCCACTCCACTTTGCCAAAGTTGAATGTGGGCGAACAAGAGCACCGGAACCAGGATCAACCCGATGTGGAACAAGATCGAACAGATACTGTAAAACGGGCGGCCCTTGAAAACCTTGTTAATGGGGAAAAACCAGACCAGCGTGCGACGAATGATATATCCCCAAGGGAGCGTCTTGTCGCCCGCTCGACGATAGGCTTCCCAGGCTCCATACAAATCCAGTAGAAGGACGCGCAGCAATCCTAACATCATGACACCAAAGCTGAGGCGGAACAGCGGTCCACGAGCAAATTCAAGCCAAGTATCCATGTTCTATTCCTCCTCACCCGTCTGTTTCTCATCCGGAGAGACCTTTAGTGAATCATCAAAAATTATCGCCTTGTAGATCAGATCATGAAGACCGGCGACTTCGCAGTCTATCCCCTGATCTTCCACTAGCTCCCTCAGTTGTTTCTTGCAGTTGGCGCAGGGCGCCACCAGAATCTTACAACCGGATTTCCGTATCTGGTCGGCTTTGACCTTGCCGCCGACCGTGGTGCGGTACGGGCGAATCTCATCGATCGAAACCGTGCCGCCGCCGCCGCCGCAACAGACGGCGTCTTCACCGTTCGGAGTCAGTTCGACATAGTCCTTGCAGAATGCCTTGAGAAGCTCGCGAGGCTTGTCGATGATCCAGCCCTGGCGAGCGATGTTGCACGGATCGTGGTAAGCGACTTTCTCGGTGATCACATTAGGGTCAAGCTTCAACCGACCCTCTTTCCATACCTTGTGGGTGTACTCCATGATATTTATGACCGGATATGCATCTTTGCCACCGCAGTAGATAGGCAGAAACTGCTTGGCGCTGCGCGAGGCATGGCCACATTCACCAATGAGCACTTTCTTGCCTTTCAGTCTGCGCGTCTCGTTATCGATCTTCTTCACCACTCTTTCCAGCATGCGGTCGCTGTAGAACAGACCGTAGTTGATGCCGTCGAAATACCCCGTACCGATCGTCCAGGAATCACCGGTAGCAGTGAATACAGCGGCGATCCCCATAAGCGTCTCGGCCTCCATCAGGAAGTCACTGACAGCCGGGAAGAACACGAATTCAGATTCTTCCACATCCATAGGGAATGCGATATTCACGTGCTTTTCTTCCAGCATGTCCTCGGTGAGAAACTCCAGGGTATCAATGAGCGCTGGAACGGGAATAGCAGAAGTGTTCCCCGAGGCGCCTTCCAGTTGCTCGCGGGTACTCACCACCAGGGCTCGCGGGGCGATACCTATCTCGCTGAGGATATATCGTCCCAGATGGGTGATCAGCCCATGGTCGATGCCCGACGGACACTCATGATTGCAGCGGCGACAGGCTGTACAATCGTAGAAGCTGTCCGCCATCTCCTGAACCTTCTCATCCGTCAAGTGTCCCGTGCCTGCCACCCGGCCTCGCAGCATCCCCCCCATCGTGAAATGGCGTCGGTAAACGCTCAGCAGCAATTCCGAGCGATAACAGGGGATATCCTTTGGATCGCCGGTGGCTTGGTATACATGACAGGTGGTTGCACACCGGGAACACTTCGCGCTTACACGGATGAAATGATCCAGAGCCACCCGGTAGTTGGAGTGTTTCAGGATGGCCGCAAACGCCTCGAGAAAACGCCGAGGACGGTCGTTGACATCGAAGTCCTCCACGTGATACCGAACATCCAACTTCTGTTTCTCCGTCACTTCAGGTTTCCTGGCGGAAACAAAAGCTTTCTCACGTTGCTCGGCGGATATTTGATTCGTTCTCACCTAATTTCCGTTCCTATCCAGTGTCAAAGATCTGTCAAGTATCAGGTCAACTCTATCAGCGATAGTTACTTGTTCTCCATGTTCCACTGTCCAACTTCAGACCATGTGTACTTCAAAGTTGCTCAATTTAAGACGGTTTTACTGTCAACGCAACTGCTCTCCGGCGGGTTTTACGTCTTCTTTCCGTAGCCTTGTTAGTGATTCGCTCATGCTGGTTGGGAGTGGAGACAACCCGACTGACATCAGCATCTGCTTGGAATTTGTGCGTGGTGTACGTCTTCGTGCGCCACGTAGATACAGTCGGAGCCAGTAGGGCAGGTCTGTCCGCAAACCTGCCAACAAAGTCCCCGTAGGG